>NZ_DLHL01000048.1:0-102991 GCF_002483225.1 Gemmatimonas sp. UBA7669
CCAGCTTTTTCAGCATCCTGCTAATCTCGCGAGTGGTCCCACCAGGCCCGTATTGCACCGCAGTAAAGGTTGCTCGGGACGATGCGGGAGATGACGCGAGCTGCCGAGCGGAGCTCGTAATGTCTACCGTGTCTCTTTCAAGACAGCCAGAGAGCGCCAAGAGGAGGGGGACTACAGAGAAGCACCCAAGCAAAGCGAAAGGATTTCGCGCCGATCGTAACGACATCGTTCCATCTCCGAAAGCAAGTGTTTTCAAGATTACAACATCATGTGCGCGGTCATTATTGTGTGACCTTCATTTTCTGTCAAGAGCCAAGAGCGACCCGTTGGTCCTTCGTCGAACCCGGGAGCAGTGCGTCATGCAGCGTCGCGATTGCGTGCGAACAAGAGTCTGTCGTCGTCGGATCAGTGGTTTTTCAGGACTTCGTCTATTGTCTCCGAACGGTCACCTGTCTAGCGACGAACCACCCGTCCGTCTTTCATGACGAAGCGCACGGCGCGGAGTGCGGCAATGTTTTGTGTCGGATCACCCGACACGGCCACGAGGTCGGCCAGCAGGCCCGGCGCAATGCGCCCGAAGTCCTGTTCGGCGTGCATGATGCGCGCGTTGACACTGGTGGCGGCCTTGAGCGCGGCCAGCGGCGACATGCCGTACTCCACCATGAGTTCGAGCTCGAGCGCGTTCTGGCCGTGCGCGAACACGCCCACGTCGGAGCCATTGCAGATGGTCACGCCCGCGGCGAGCGCCTCGCGGAACATGACCTTCTTGCGCTGCACGGCTGCCGGATCGGCGTCCACGCCCTTGCGCCATCCGCGATAGCGCGAGGTGCTTTCTGTAGCCGACAGCGTGGGGCAGAAGGCCACGCCGCGCTGCTTCATCATCGCGAACACCTCGGCGTTGGCTTCGTCGCCGTGCTCGATGGTTTCCACGCCGGCCAAAATGGCAAGCTTCATGCCTTCGGCCGTGCTGGCGTGCGCCACCACCGGACGCGCGGCGGCGCTGGCCGTGCTCACGATGGCCTGCCACTCTGCCTGCGTGAATGTGGGACGCGCCTCACCGCGCGGACCGTAACGGTAGTCGGCGTAGATCTTGATCCAGTCGGCGCCGTGGCCGATCTGGTCGCGCACCACACGCGTCAGCCCCTCCACGCCATCCGCTTCCTCGGCACCCTGCGGCACGCCGATCTCACTGCCAAACCCCTTGGGGCCGTACGAGCCCGTCGCCACGATGGCCTTGGTGGTCACGAAGAGACGCGGTCCCGGGATGATGCCCTGATTGACGGCGTCCTTGAGGCCCACGTCGGCGTAGCCGGCGCCTTCCGTGCCCAGGTCACGCAGGACGGTAAAGCCGGCATCGAGCGTGGCCTTGAGGTGATTCACGGCACGCGCCGTGCGCAGCGACCACGACTCGCGCAGCACCTGATCGTTCCACGGCGTCTCGTCGTAGGGATGCAGCAGCACGTGGCTGTGCAGGTCACTGAGTCCGGGCAGCAACGTGGTGCCGGGTAACGCGATGCGCTCGATGTCTCCGCCGGAGGGCAGGCTGCCCACCGGCCCGGCGGCCTCGATGCGATTGCCGGCCACGAGCACGCCCCAACCACGGTGCAGCTGATCGCTGCTGCCATCAAAGACCGCGTCGGGCACCAGCAGCGTGCGTTTGGGTGTCGGTGTGGCCGAACGGCTGTTCTGCGCGGCGGCCTGGCTGGTGAGGATCGCGGCCGCGAGCGCGAGGCCAACAATGGTAGACAGCGATTGGCGGAGCATGGCCGATGGGTCAGGACAGGGTTCGGTCGGGTCGACGTGATACCACCGCGGCATACTCACCGGTGGATTGCGCGGCGGGAACGATGCCGGCCACGCCTCCGGACACCACGAAGGCCATGGCATCGGCACTGGCCACGTCGAGCGGCTGCACCTGGTCTGCGGGCACCACGTAGAGCTGGCCGGAGAAGTTGTAGGAGTGGGGGCAGTACACGGCCACGCGTCCGCCAAGACCCAGATGGGCCAGCGACTCCTGCGTGAGAAAGCCCATGACCTGCATGCTGCCATCGGCCGTGAGCGACACGAGCACCGGCTTGTCGAAGCGCCGCTTCTCGCCCACGAAGGCGTTGAGCAGATCCTTGGTGGAGCCGTACAGCAGGCGGACGAAGGGAAGGCGGTTCATCAGCGACTCGAGTGCGCTGACCGCCGATCGCGTGAGGAGATTGGAGCCGAAAAAGCCCACCAGCGTGATAAGCACGATGGTGGCGGCAAAGCCCGCGCCCGGGATGGGGAGGCCGAGCCACCCGTCCACGCTGGTGAAGACCAGCCAGCAGATCCAGACGGTGACCACGAGGGGCGCCAGCAGCACCAATCCCCGGGCGAAAAAACCAAGTAGCCGTCGCATCCCACTCCTCACGCTGCCAAAGCCGCGCCGTTAACCTTCGTCGTGTGGTCCCCAGCGCAAGTTGGGGCCCCATCCCGCCCGCGACCAGTCCGTTCCTCCTATCTCGCACCTCCGAACCAATGCGATCGCCTTCCCGCCTCGCACTGCGCCCCCTAGGTCTCGCGCTGGCCGCGCTGACCTCGGGCGTCCCTGCCACGCTGCTGGCGCAGGACGCCGCGCCGGCCAATCCGTTCACGGCCGTGTCCCGCTGGACGCCGCCACCACTTCCGGCCGGCAAGAAGCCCATCACGCAGGACGTCTACGACCTCTGGCGCACGATCAGCGGCTCGTCGCTGTCCAACGATGGCAAGTGGGCGGTGTACACGCAGAGTCCCGTCGTGGGCGAGGGCGAACTGGTGGTGCGGTCCACCAGCGGCAGCACCGAGTATCGGGTGCCGCGTGGCTTCACGGGCCGGCCGCAGCTCATGCCGTCGGCTGACAGCGGGGCGCAGTTCAGTGCGCAGCCGGCGCAGGTCAGCGCGGACTCGCGCGTGGTGGTGTTCACCATCTATCCGTCGCGCGCGGAGGTGGAGCGTGCGCGTGGCCGCCGCGGCGCGCCGGCCCCACGCAACAGCATGGGCATCATGCAGCTCGCCGACGGCTCGGTGACGCGTGTGCCGGCCGTGCGCAGCTTCCGACTGGCGCGCAACGGCGGCCGCTTTCTGGCCTATCAGGTGGACGACACCACGGCGCGTCCGCAGAATGGCGCCGGGGCGGCCTCCGCTGCGGCACAGCCGGGGCAGGCGCCCGCGCAGCCGGCGGGCCCGCGTCGCGAGTATGGCAACACGCTGGTGCTGCGCGATCTGTCGAACGGCAGTGAGACGCGCATCGAAGGCGTCACCTCGTTCACGTTCGACGAGAACGAGAAGTACCTCGGGTACACCGTGACCACCCGTGATGGCGCGGGCAATGGCGCGTTTGTGCGCCTGCTGTCCACCGGCGCGGTGACGCCGCTGCTCACCGGTCAGGCCACGTATCGCGGCTTCGGCTTCGATCGCGCCGGCACGCAGGTCGCGTTTGTATCCGACCTGGGCGACAGCACGTCCCGCCCGCGCTTTGCGCTGTACCACGCCTCGCTGGTGCCGGCCAAGGGCAAGAGCGTGTCCGCCCGTCGTCTCGTCTCGTCGGCTGACGTGCCGGGCGGCTTGCTGGTGGCCGAACGCGGGCAGGTGGGCTTTACGCGTGATGGCAGCGGGCTGATCTTCTCGCTCGCCAATGCGCCCATGGACTCCATTCCGGCCGATTCGCTGACCGACAAGGCGATCTACGACCTCTGGCACTGGAAGGACGCGCAGACGCAGGTGCAGCAGAAGTTGAGCGCCAACCGCGATCGCAATCGCACCTACACGGCGCTCTACACGATCGCACGCAATGCGTGGAAGCAGCTGGCCAATGACTCGCTGCGGGTTCTCATCAGCAATGATGGCAAGCGGGTGCTTGGGCTCAACAGCCTCGAGTACGCCACGCCACAGTTCTGGGGTGAGGGCGCGACGGACGTGTATCTCATCGATCCGCTCAGTGGCGCGCGCACGCTCGTCGCGCGGGAACTCGATGGCCAGGCCCAGCTCTCGCCGGGTGGCAACTACGTCACCTGGTTCGAGAACGGCCAGTGGGTGTCCTACGCCACGGCGACGGGCCGCAAGGTCGTGCTCACCGACAAGCTGCCGGTCAAGTTCCTCAACGAAGAGTTCGACTCGCCCGATGTGCCGCCGCCGTACGGACTTGGTGGCTGGACGACGGGTGACAAGCGTGTGCTGGTGTACGACCGCTTCGACATCTGGGAAGTCGATCCGAGTGGCGTGGCGGCGCCGCGCAACGTGACAGAGGGCCAGGGGCGTCGCGAGGGACTCACGTTCCGCGTGGTCGATCTCGATCGCGAGGATCCGTTCCTCGATCCCGCGCAGCCGCTCATGCTGCGCGCCGTGGACACGCTCACCAAGGCCAGCGGCTTCTGGCGTGAGCGCCTGGGCGCCGACGCACCGGCCGAGCGCATCGTGATGGCCGACCGCAATTTTGGTGCGCCGCAGAAGGCACGCGACGCCGAGCAGTACCTGCTTACGCAGAGCACCTACCGCGAATTCCCCGACCTCTGGACGGGCCCGTCGCTGGCGTCGACCACGAAGATCTCCAACGCCAACCCGCAGGACAGCGAATATCCGCGGGGCACGGCGGAGCTGGTGTCCTGGCTCAATGCCGACGGCAAGCCGCTGCGTGGTCTGCTGTACAAGCCCGAGGGCTTCGATGCATCGCGCCAGTACCCGATGGTGGTGTATTACTACGAAAAGCTCACCGACGGCCTGCACAACTATCAGGCCCCGAGCGGACGCAACACGGTCAATCCGCTCGTCTACAACTCGCTGGGCTATCTGGTGTTCATGCCGGACATTGTGTACACGGACGGTGAGCCCGGCCCGAGCGCGGCCAAGGCCATCATTCCCGGTGTGCAGTCGCTCATCCAGAAGGGCTTCGTGGATCCCAAGCGCATCGGTATTACGGGGCAGTCCTGGGGTGGCTACCAGACGGCGTATCTGATCACCGTCAGCAACATGTTCGCCGCCGCCGTGCCTAACGCCACGGTGGTCAACATGACGAGTGCCTATGGTGGCATTCGCTGGGCCTCGGGCCTTGCGCGCGCCTTCCAGTATGAGCACACGCAGAGCCGCATCGGCGGCTCGCTCTGGCAGTATCCCGAGCGCTTCATCGAGAACTCGCCGCTCTTCCGTCTCGACAAGGTCACGACGCCGGTGCTGTTCATGGCCAACGACAACGACGGCGCGGTACCCTGGTACCAGGGCATCGAGTTCTGGGTGGCCATGCGTCGCCTGCAGAAGGAAGCGTACATGGTCGTGTACAACGGCGATGAGCACAATCCGACCAAGCGCGCCAACCAGAAGGACATCGACCGCAAGATGCAGGAGTTCTTCGCGGTGAAACTTCAGGGGGCCGAACCGCCGTCATGGATGGTGCGCGGCATTCCCTTCCTGGAGAAGGGCCGCGATCAGGTGAAGTCCGCAACCACACCGCAGGGGAACAACTGATGGCGGCTGACGAAATCGATTACCAGATCATCGGCGATGACTTGCAGGCGGTGATCGTGACGCTGGATCCGGGCGAGGCGGTCTTTGCCGAAGCCGGTGCCATGATGTTCATGCGCGAAGGCATCACGATGGCCACGACGCTCGACCCGAACGCACGGTCGGGTGGCCTGTTCGACAAGCTGGTCGGCGCGGGCAAGCGCGTGCTGGCGGGCGACTCGTTCTTCGTCACGCTCTTTGGCAACGAGGGCATGCGACGCGCCGATGTGGCCTTTGGCGCGCCATACCCGGGCAAGATCGTGCCGCTCAACCTGCGGGACTGGGGCGGCACGGTGCTGGCGCAGAAGGACAGCTTCCTTGCGGCGGCGCGAGGCATCGACATCAGTGTCGCATTCACGCGCAAGATCGGCGCCGGCTTCTTCGGCGGTGAGGGCTTCATTCTGCAGAAGCTGCAGGGTGACGGACTGGCCTTCCTGCATGCCTCGGGCACGCTGCATGCCATCGACCTCGCACCCGGTGAAAAGCTGCGCGTGGACACCGGCTGTCTCGTGGCCTTCCAGCCGACGGTGGACTACGACATCCAGCGGGTGCCGGGTATCAAGACGGCGTTGTTCGGTGGCGAAGGATTGTTCTTCGTCCAGCTCACCGGCCCCGGCCGGGTGATTCTGCAGACCCTGCCGTTCTCCCGCCTCGCCGACCGCATCGTGGCCTCGGCACCCAGCATCGGCGGCGCTCGCCGTGGCGAGGGTTCTGTGCTCGGTGGGCTCGGCGGACTGCTCGACGGCGACCGATAGCCGACTCCCGAACGCCGGCGCTTCGCGCTGTCACAATTCTGACGGTTCGCGGTGACGGCTCCCTCCGCCGCCGCGAACCGTCTAGTTTTGACCCCCTATGGCCACCCGCATCCAACCTTCCGCCGAGCCGGCGCCTGCCGAGCCCTGGTCACTCGAATCCGCGCGCGCCCTCTACAACGTGGAGGGCTGGGGCGCCGGCTATTTCGACATCAACGAGCGGGGCCACGTCGTGGTGCGTCCCGATCCACAGCGTCCGCATCTCACGCTCGATTTGCGTGACCTGGCGGCCGACCTGGAAGGCCAGGGTGTGCAGCTGCCGGTCCTGCTGCGCTTCTCTGACATTCTGCGCTCGCGCATCGAAACGCTTTCGGAGCGCTTTGACGCGGCCATGAAGGAGTTCGAGTACACGGGCGACTACACCACCGTGTATCCGATCAAGGTCAATCAGCAACGCCACGTGGTCGAAGAGATCGTGCGCTTCGGCAAGACGCACGGCGTGGGCCTCGAGTGTGGCTCCAAGCCGGAACTGCAGGCGGTGCTGGGGCTCTCGGAATCCACGGAGCACCTCATCGTCTGCAACGGCTACAAGGATCACGAGTTCATGCGCCTGGCCCTCATGGGCCAGCGGCTCGGGCACAAGGTGTTCATCGTGCTCGAGCAGGTCAGTGAACTCGACGTGCTCATGGAAGTGGCAGACGAGCTGGGTGTCACGCCCACCTGCGGTGTGCGCATCAAACTGGCCAGTGAAGGCGCCGGCCGCTGGGCGCAGAGCGGTGGCGAGAAGAGCAAGTTCGGCCTCAGCTCGGCCGAGCTCATCAAGCTCATTGACAAGCTCGAGACGGCGGGTCGCCTCGACATCCTCAAGCTCATTCACTTCCATCTCGGCAGCCAGATCACCGACATCCGCTTCATCAAGTCGGGACTGCAGGAAGTGGCGCGCTTCTATCTCGAGCTGCGCAACCTGGGCGTGGACATCACCCACGTTGATGTGGGCGGCGGGCTCGGCATCGACTACGACGGCACCAACTCCACCAACAATGCCAGCGTGAACTACACGCTGCAGGAGTACGCCAACGACGTGATCTACACGATCGCCGAGGCGTGCCGTGAGGCGGAGCTGCCCATGCCGCACATCATCAGCGAATCGGGGCGCGCCTTGACGGCGCATCACGCGCTGCTGCTGCTCAAGGTCATCGACGTGGAGTCGCAGGCCGAGCAGCCGGTGCCGCCGCTCGACGACGATGATCACTCGCTGCTGCACGAGATGTACGAAGATTGGCGTACGCTCACCGAGCGCGGGGCGCGCCCACGCAAGGTGCTCGAGGTTTTCCACGACGCGTCCTTCGACAAGGATCGCGCGCGGCAGTACTTCAACTCGGGCGTGCTCAATCTGCGCGGTCTGGCCAAGGCCGAAGTGCTGTGGCTGGCCACCATGAACGCGATCTACCGCATCGCCAAGGCGGACACGAACACCTACGGCGACATCATGGCGGAGTTGGAAGCGGTGCTGGTGGATCGCTACTTCTGCAACTTCAGTCTCTTCCAGTCGTTGCCGGACAGCTGGGCCATCGATCAGCTCTTCCCCATCATGCCCATTCACCGACTGCTCGAAGAGCCGGTGCGTCGCGGCACGTTGCAGGACGTGACCTGCGACTCCGACGGCAAGATCGATCGATTCGTGGGCGGCAAGGCCGGGCGGCCGTCGCTGGAGATGCACGAATTCCGCGACGGCGAGGACTACATTCTCGGCATCTTCCTCACGGGTGCCTACCAGGAGATCCTGGGCGACCTGCACAACCTGTTTGGTGACACCAACGCGGTGCATGTACGGCTCAACGACCAGGGCGCGTACGAAATCACCGACCTGGTGGAGGGCGATACGGTCACCGAGGTGCTCAATTACGTACAGTTCGGCGCCTCGCAACTTCTGGCCACATTCCGCCGTAAGGTGAACCAAGCATCAGGTTTGCCGCGCGAGGAGGCCAACGCGTTCATTGCCGACTACGTGGCAGGTCTGGAAGGCTACACCTATCTCGAGGGAGAGGCCGCACGATGAGCGAAGTGACGACCGCCAGCAGCAAGAAGGGCAGTGTCTTCGAGGACATCCTCGAGGTGTTGTGGGCACCGGCCACCGTATTCGACCGCGCACGCGGGAACGGGATTGGCATGTACCTGCTGGTACTGTCCGGCATTCTGGTGGCGGTGCTGTTTGCCACCAAGGGACTCATCCAGCCGTACATCGATGCCAACTTCGATCTGACGATGCAGCAGGCGGCGGCCAAGGGCCAGGCCATGCCGCCTGAGGCCGTAGAGGCGGGCCGCAAGTTCGCGTCGTACGGCTTTCTGGGATTCTCCGCGTTGTACGTGCCGGCCACGGCCGTGCTCTTCGGCCTGATTCTTTTCCTGGCCGGCAAGCTGGTGAGCGCGCCGATGTCGTTCGGTCAGGCGTCTCTGGTGGCCACGCTGAGCACCGTGCCGCGTGTGCTGGGCTTCCTCGCCATGGCGGTGCAGGGCGCGGTGCTCGACACCAGCAATGTGCGTTCGCTGTTTGACGCATCGCTCGGACCGGCGCGATTCATGGATCCCACCAAGATGTCGGCGGTGGTCATGGGCCTCGTCGCACAGGTCGACGTGTTCAACATCTGGCAGTTTTTCATCTGCGCCATCGGCATCGCCGTGCTGTCGCGCAAGGAACGCAGCACCGGCTACATCGCGGCGCTGATTGCCTTTGCCATCACCACGGCCTTCCAGCTCATCCCGCAGGCTCTCGCCTGACCGCTGGTTGTGGCCGACGGTTCGTCCCTCGTCGGCCCACATGATGTGCAAGCGCCCGGTGTCCGTTATGGCGGACCCCGGGCGCTTTGCATGTCCGCAGGCTAGGTTGTACCGCGGTTGCCTCCGGCGCGGGCTCTGACCCGCGGCCGCCCCATCCCACCTCTGCGCGCGCCATGAACTTCGACGCCAAGCTCCTGCTGCTGATCGGCCTCGGCATTGTTGCCGTGTACCACCTCATTTCGCTGGTACGCGGCCTGCCCAAGCTTGGCTCGGTGAAACCGACCCCGGGATTCATCCTCACCGGCGTTGTCACGGACTTCTTTGACACGCTGGGCATTGGCTCGTTCGCCACGACGACGACGATCTATCGGGCCACCAAGTGGGTGAAGGACGCGCTCATTCCGGGCACGCTGAACGCGGGGCACACCTTTGCCACGCTGGCGCAGGCGTTCATCTACACGCAGGTGGTGGAGGTGGAGCCCGTCACGCTCATCGGCATGATTATCGCGGCAGTCGTGGGTTCGTGGGTGGGCGCCGGTCTCGTGTCCAACTGGCCGACGCGCTACATCCAACTGGGCATGGGCCTCTGTCTGGCCGGCGCCGCGCTGCTCACGGTGGCACAGGCGGCCGGCGCGCTGCCCGGTGGCGGCGAGGCCATTGGGGTGTCGGGTGTGAAGCTCGGCGTGGCCCTGTTTGGCAATTTCGTGCTTGGTGTGCTCATGACCATCGGCATTGGGCTCTACGGCCCCAGTCTGCTGCTGGTAAGCATGCTGGGCATGAATCCGGCGGCGGGTTTTCCCATCATGATGGGTTCGTGCGCCTTCCTTATGCCTTTTGCCAGTGACCGCTTCATTCGCCTCGGCAAGGTTGACCCACGCGCGGTGGTGGGCAACATCATCGGCGGTGTTCCGGCCGTGCTCGTGGCGGCCTACATCGTGAAGTCGCTGCCGCTGACGGCGCTGCGCTGGCTGGTGGCCATCGTGGTGGCGTACACGGCGGTCACGCTGCTGTTGGCGGCGAGGCGGAAGACGGAGGATGCAGTTTCGGCTTAGGCCGAATTTGGTTCAGCGTTCGAGCAACTCAAAACACGAAACCCGAACACAGAACTCAAAACTGATCAGTTTCGAGTTCTGTGTTCGAGTTTTGTGTCAGTGGTTGATACAGAATCAGCCGTTGTACCGCTTCGCCACTTCCGCCCAATTCACGACGTTCCAGAACGCTCCGAGGTAGTCGGCACGGCGGTTCTGGTACTTGAGGTAGTAGGCGTGCTCCCACACATCCACGCCGAGGATGGCGTGCTTGCCTTCCATGAGCGGGTTGTCCTGGTTGGGCGTGCTGACGATGGACAGCTTGCCATGGTCGGACACGAGCCAGGCCCAGCCAGAGCCAAAGCGGCCCATGCCGGCAGCCTGGAACTGCTCCTTGAACGTCGCAAACGAACCAAAGGCCGCGACGATGGCTTCGCCGAGCGCGCCAGTGGGCTCACCGCCCGCATTGGGCGCCATGAGCTGCCAGAACAGGGAGTGATTCCAGTGACCGCCGCCGTTGTTGCGCACGGCGGTGCGCACGGCTTCAGGCACTTCGTTGATGCGGCGGCACAGGTCGTCGAGTGACCAGCCGGCCAGCTCGGGGGCCTTTTCGATGGCGGCGTTCAGATTGGTGACGTACGCCTGGTGATGCTTGCCATGATGGATGTTCATGGTCTGCGCATCGATGTGCGGCTCGAGCGCCTCGGGGGCGTACGGGAGCGGTGGCAACGTATGAGCCATCAGTCAGTCTCCGGGATTGAGGAAGTTGTGAGGCAACTGCACGAAACAAGAGGGACAGGTATCAGGCCAACGTCATCAGGCCTGTGTCGGGCGAGCGCGACGCTCGCGCCACCAGGCGATGATGCCGGGCAGAATGCTGAGGAAGATCACGAGCAGAATGATCTTCTCCACGTGCGCCGCCACGCCGGGCACGGTGCGCGCGAGCACCCAGCCAGTCATGAGCATGCTCCAGATCCAGAGCACGCCGCCGACCACGTTGTAGGTGATGAACGCCCGATACTCCATGCGGGCCACACCGGCCACGACCGGAGCGAAGGTACGCACAATGGGCATGAAGCGGGCAATGATGATGGTCTTGCCCCCATGCTTCTCATAGAACGCATGGGCCCGCAGCAGATGATCCCGATGGAAGAACAGGGAGTCTTCGCGGGTGAAGATGCGGGGGCCGGTGGCCTTGCCCACACTGTACCCCACGGTGTCGCCAACGATCGCCGCAACCGTGAGAATTGCGCCCAGCAGCCACACGTTGAGGCCAAACGCCGGATCAGCGGCCAGCAGACCGGCGGTGACGAGCAGGGAGTCGCCGGGCAGAAAAAAGCCCACCAGCAGACCGGTTTCGGCAAAGATGATGAGCGTCAGTCCGACGTACCCCGCCCACTGCACGAGGGCCGGCAGGTCGCGAAGCTTGTCGAACAACTCGGACAGGAATTCCAAGGGGGACTCGGGGACAGGGATGCTGCTCGCCGTTACCGGCACGAACGATCCCGGGAAAGCTCGACGGGGTTGCCGCCGGGGTCAACCGCGGGCGAGGTTTGCGCTGTGACTGTCTCCCCGCATTCCTCGCCCGGTCGCCTGCTCTGTGTGGTGTCGCACACCCACTGGGACCGCGAATGGTATCACCCGGCGGCACGCTTTCGGGTGCGCCTGCTGGCGCTGGTGGACGCGGTCCTCGGGCAACGGGAGGCTGCGCCCTTCCTGCTCGATGGACAGGCCATTGTCCTCGAGGACTATCTCGACTGGCGCCCCGAACGGGCGCAGGACGTACGGGAGGCGCTGCGCACGGGTCAGGTCGAGGCAGGGCCGTGGTACGTGCTGGCCGACAATCTGATTGTCAGCGGCGAAGCCATCATTCGCAATCTCGAGGCCGGTACCCGCCGCCTGGCTGCCTTGGGAGCCAGCGCACCGCCCGTGGCCTGGTGCCCCGACAGCTTCGGGCACCCGGCCGCCATGCCCACCATCGCGCGGGGCTTTGGGCTTGAGGTAGGTGTGGTGTGGCGCGGGCTAGGTGGTCCGATGCATCCAGCGGGAGACAGTGTTCGCTGGTTGGGACCCGATGGAACGGCGCTGCTCGTCTGGCATCTGCCGCGTGACGGCTACGAGTATGGCAGCGCCTTGCCGGTTGAGCGCGATGCTGCGCTTCGTCGCTGGCAGCAACTCAAAGCGGACGCGCTGTCCCGGGCGCGGACCGCAGTGGTGCTGCTCACCAATGGCGCCGATCATCACGCACGGCAACCGGATCTGCCCGAAGCCCTCGCGTGTCTGCGTGAGGCGGCCATAGGTGATGGCGTGGATGTGCAGGCCATGGGGTTGCACGAGTGGGCGCAGCGTTTTGCGCAGGCCGCGCGGGACACACACTTGCCCACGGTTGAGGGCGAACTGCGCAACTCCGCGGGCCACACCTGGTCACTCGGCGGCACCCTCGCCACGCGAGCCCACCAGAAGCGCCGCAATGCGCGGATTGAACGCGGACTGCTGCGTGACGTGGAGCCCTGGTTGGCGCTGCTTCGCCTCCAGTCGCCGTCTCCTGGCGCGGGCGTGTCACGCGATGCCCGGCTCTCCATGGCGCAGCTCCCCACCGTCTTGGCGCGTGCCTGGGAAACGGTGCTTCGCACGCACCCACACGACACGCTCTGTGGCTGTTCCGTGGACGAGGTGGCGCGTCAGATGGACGCGCGCCAGGATGAAGCCGCCGCGATGGGCCATGAGCTGCGTCAGGCCGCGTTGCAGCTGCTGCTGCAGCACGATGTGGTCGCCGCGCGCGCACAGCGCAACTTCGATTGGCGACATGTGGTGCTGCGCAACAGGGCGCCGCGCGCTCGCGGTGGCGTGGCGCATGTGCGTCTCGTACGGCATGTGGCCGACGAGGCGGTTGGACCAGGCAGTGCAGGGCCGGCCATCGCACGCGATGTGGCGTATTTGGACATCACCGCCTTGCCGGGTGACACCGCCACTCGGCAGGTCCTGCGTCGGCGCCGCCAGCGCGTGCGACGGGAATCCCCGCAGCACTACCCGGACAACGACTGGGCTGAAGTGCAGGAGACGCTGCTGTGGGTACCGGCTCTGCCCGCCAACGGCCTGCAGGTCATGAACGGCGGAGCCCACCGGACTGAGCCGGCGTCGCAGCCAGCGGACCCGGTATGGTCACACACGGCACGTGACGCAACATCCGCCACCGAACCGGCGTTCACCATCGGCAATGCGCGCGCTCGCTGCCGCGTGTGTCGTACCGCCGATGGGCGCGCCAGCGTGTCGTGGCAGGTGGACGATCGGCGCATTGACGATGTGCTGTGGCTGGAGACACGCGCCGATGTCGGCGACAGCTACACGCCGGCGCCGCGTGGTGCACCGGAGCGACTTCAGTGCACATCCGTGCGGGTTATCGCCCGCGGGCCACTGCGCGCCACACTGCGCCTTGGCTATCGCACCGCGCACGCGCCGCACATTCGGGTGCACGTGGACCTGTCAGTGGACGCAGACTCCACGCTGCTGCAGCTGTCGCTGCGTGGGCAGGTGCAGCGTCCTGATCAGCGTCTGCATCTCGTCCTGAACAGCGATGTCATGCAAGCCGAGGTGTGGGCCGACGCCGCACTGGGTCCGGTGCGTCGCACCATCGTCGCTCCAGCAGAATCCGGCGGTCGCCATGCCAGCCTGATGGAATCCATTCCACCGGGTATGCCCATGCACCGTTGGGCGACCGTCAGCAATGCCATGCAGGGACTCACCTGCCTTGCGGATGGGCTGGCGGAAGTGGAGGCGCGTCTGCATGATGAGCAGCCCGCCTGCCTTGCGCTCACGCTCGTGCGAGGAACCGGTGCGCTCTCACGGTCGGATCTGCCGGAACGACCCGGGCATGCGGGTTGGCCGGTGGACATTCCGGAGGCGCAGTGTTTGGGACCCTTCGCGGCGCGTGCGGCGCTCATGCTGCATGGCCCCGTGAACGACGACACGCTCGCCCGCATTCGAGACGCCTGCGATGAGGTGTTGCTGCCGCTCACCGGCGAAAGCTGGCCGGATCTCGATGCCAGCCGTTCACCTGCGCAGGTCAAGGGCATGGCATTGGCCGGCGAAGCCTTTGAACAAAGCGCCGTGACGCTGTCCGCACAGGACGCCGAAGCGGTGGTGCTGCGTGCGGTGAATCTCACGTCGCGCCACGCCATGGGGGCGTGGCAGTTGCCGGATACCGGGCCATGGTTGGTGACGCCCTGCCGCCTCGATGAAACGCCGACGGGTGAGGCGTACATCAGTCACGGTCAGATCACGCTCGACGCAAGACCGCGCGAAGTCCTTACGGTGCGCGTCCGCCGCGCTGCTCACCCCACGACTCGCCCAACACCGTAACCGCCACCACGGTCACGATGAGCAGCGCGCCGGGAAGCAACCCAATCCACGGCGCCACCAGCAACCACTCGCGTCCCCCGGCAATCATGTTGCCCCAACTCGCCGCAGGTGGCTGCACGCCCAGACCGAGAAACGACAGGCCACTCTCCAGCAGAATGGCGTTGCCCGTACCCAGCGTGATGGCCACTCCGGCACTGCCCAGCGCATTGGGCAACACATGGCGCGCCAGCACACGCCGCGGTGGCACACCGAGCGCCTGCGCCCCTTCCACGTAGGGCAGGACACGAACGCCCAGCACATCGGCGCGCACCAGACGCATCACGGACATCCAACCCGTGAGGGCGAGCACCGTAATGACCACGCCAAGACCCGGTCCCCAGAGGGCGGCAATCACAAGCAGCAGGACCAGTCGCGGGATGGCCAGCAGCGCGTCGCCGAGCGCCGTCACGATGCGGTCCACCACACCGCCCCACCAGCCCGCCACGGCGCCGAGCACGATGCCCAGCGCTCCCGATAACAGACTGCCACTCACACCAACGCCCAGCGAAATGCGCGCGCCCTCCCAGAGGCGAACCGCGAGGTCGCGTCCGAAGGCATCAGTGCCGAGCAGGTGCCACTGCCCAAGGCCATCGGAAGAAAGCGGCGGCGTGAGTCTGGTGGCGAGCACGTCGCCGATTTCGCGAGCGCCATCGGCAGCGAGCCAGGGCACAATCAACGCCGCACACACCATGCCGCCGAGCGTCGCCATCGCCATACGCCGACCAAGACGCGGAGTCAGCCCGAGAGACAACTGACGCACCCCGAAGCGCGTCATGTGCTCCGCCGCCTTGGATCGAGCCACCACAGCAGCAAGTCAGCCAACAGGTTGGCAACAATGACCGTTGCGGCGTACACCAACGTCAGACCGAGCACCACGGGATAGTCACGTGAGGCAATGGCTTCAAGCATGGTGCGCCCGAGACCCGGCCACGCGAACACCTGTTCCACGAACACCGATCCGGCAATGACACCGGGCAGCATGAGACCAGCCAGCACCACCAGTGGCGTGAGGGCGTTGCGCAGGACATGCCCAAGCGCCACGCGCGACGCCGGAAGGCCGCGGGCCTCTGCCGACACGACATGCGGCTGCGCGGCGGCCTCGCGTGTGCTCTGCCTGGCGAAACGCAGCACGCCCGCGGCGCCGGGGAGACTCAGAACCAGCAGCGGCAACACCGCGTGCCGCCAGCGGTCACCCCAATGCGCCACCGTGGGGTCGAGCGATGGGCTCTGCATGCCGAAAGCCGGCAATCGCAGCCACTCGGGGAAGCCCAGTTGCACCGCGCCCGTGGTGAACAACGCCACCAGTGCCAGCGCCAGCCAGAAGCTGGGTGCCGCATACAGTGTGGTGCTGAGCATGGTGAGCGCCGTGTCCAGTGCAGGCCGCGCGCGCAGCGCCTGCCAGAGCCCGAGCGCCGTCCCGACCACAAAGCTGAACAACAAGGACACTCCGCCCAGGAACAGCGACACGGGCAGGGCGTCGGCGATGATCTCACGCACGGGCCTCGAGCGCGTGAGACTCATGCCCAGGTCACCCTGCAGCACATTGCCCAACCAGCGCGCATATTGCATCGGCCACGGCGCGTCGAGCCCAAGGCTGCGACGCAGCCTCTCCGCTTCCTCGGCGCTCGCCGTGGGCGCCACCAACAAAGTCGCCGGATCACCCGGCGCCAGATGAATCAGCGCAAACGTGAGCGTGGTGACGAGCCAGAGCAGGATGCATGCGTCGATCAGACGCCGGGAGATATGGGGCACCAGCAGATGATGCGCGTCGCGACACAAAGCCTCAAGGCGCATCGCCGACTCTCGTTGGGGCGCCGGGCGCTGGCCGGGCTGCTGGCTCCGTTCGGTTCCGTGCTGGCGGTGGCCTGTCAGTCGCCCGCCGATAAAGCAGACATGGCAGGCGAGCTCCCGCGCGATTCACTGGTTGTCATGGCATCCGGCAGCGATCTCGAGTCCGGGCATCCGCTGGTCGCGGTGCATCCGCTCACACGGCAGCTGCATCGGCACGCGCTGTTCGTCACGCTCGTCCGGCTGGACTCCCTGCTTCAGCCGGTTCCGTATTTTGCGCGTTCATGGGAATGGTCGGCTGATCGCACGACCCTCACCTTGTCACTCGACTCCACGCTGCGGTGGCACGACGGCGTGCCCACAACGGCCGACGACGTGGTCTTCACACTGCGTGCGGTGCAGGACTCCACGGTTGCTTCACCGCGTCGCGCGGATCTCTCGGCCCTGCAGTCGGTCGACACATTGGGCCGCCACCACGTACGACTGACCTTCGCCGCTCCGCAACCGCGCCTGCCGCTGGTGCTCGCCGAACTGCCATTGGCCCCGCGTCACCTGCTGGACAGCGTGCCGCGCGATCGCTGGCGCCAAAGCCAGTTCGCGACGCGGCCCGTTGGCAACGGGCCCTTTCGTTTTGAGGCACGCGTAACGGGCCGGCAGTGGCGCTTCGTGCGCAATACGGGCTTTCCCGCGTCCATGGGTGGACCGCCGCAGATGGCCGGCCTGGTCATTGCCGTGGTGGACGAGGCCACCACCAAGTTTGCCGGCCTCGTGAGCGGCGATCTCGACGTGGCTGGCGTGTCCCCGGCCATGGCTTCGCTGGTGGCGCGGGATTCTGCACTGCGTCTGCTCTCGCCGCCGGTGCTGTTCAGCAACACGCTCGTCTTCAACACCACACGCGCGCCTTTCGATGACGTGCGGGTGCGTCGGGCCTTCTCGCTGGCTCTCGGTCGCACACGCATCGTGCAGGCGGCCGTGGCGGGATTCGGCACACCGGCATCAAGCGTCTTGCCACCGGGATTGCCCATGGCACCGCCGCCTGCGATCGAAGCCCCAGACACGCGGCGTCGGGCGGAAGCCGAACAGTTGCTCGATGCCGCGGGGTGGCGTCGCTCGGCGCCGGGTCAGCCCCGTCAGCGCAATGGCCAGCCGCTACGTGTGGAGTTGCTCACGGTTGGCAGCGGCGACATGGCCATTGAGCAACTGGTGCAGGCGGACCTGCAGGCCATTGGCGTGCGTCTCGAACTGCGCGTCATGGAACTGGCGACGTTTCTGTCGTCAGTGCGTGGCAGCACCAAGACATTTGATCTCGCGCTGACGGGCATCCCTGGAGACATCGGCCTCGGGTATCTCGTCGCCATGTTCGACGGCGAACAGGCGGGCGGGGCCCTCGACTATAGCGGCTTTCATCGGCCAGGACTCACGGCGGCCATCCGCGAGGCGCGTCGTACGGAGGGCGATGCGCAGCGCAACGCGTGGCAGGTCGTGGACTCCATTCTCATGGCCGAGCAGCCGGTTGCCTTCCTCTACCATGCGCGCGGCGTGCAAGGCCTGTCGAGGCGCCTTGGCGGTGTGACAATGGACTTGCGCGGCGAACTCGCCTTTGTGTCACAGTGGTATCGTACGCCATGAGTTCTTCTTCAACGTCGTTCACGTCCCTCCGTTTGCTTCCGGTTGATCTGGGTGCGCGCCGCGCCGCTGTGCAACCGGGCGGCGCATGGTCCGCACTGGCCGATGCCTTGCACGAGGAGTTGGCGCCACTGTGTGCGGTCGTGCTGCAGCACGGCGCGCCAATCCCGGCGCACAAGGCACGACTGACAAGGCAAGGTGGCCGTTGTCCGCAGTGCGGACGCTATCTCGACTTCGATTTCTGGCGACCTGACACGCACCCCTGTCCCGTAGGACACGGCAGCTTCGTGGGCCAGGATCATGATCGCTGGTGGGCCATGAACGCGCATCTCTGGCTGGCTGAGCGGGCCGTGCATGCGGCGGCGCTGGCCGCGCTGCGCGGTGACGACACGGCCAGAGGCGTGGCCGAGTCCATCCTCAGCGCCTACGCGGCGCGCTACGCAACGTGGCCGGACGAGGACAACGTGCTCGGCCCCACGCGATTGTTCTTCAGCACCTACCTCGAATCCATCTGGCTGCTCAATCTCTGCCACGCACTGGATCTGCTGGAGGCCGCCGCGCCCACGTCGGTGCGTGCCACAGTGCGTGAGCAGTTGCTCCAGCCATCGAGCGAGCGCATCGCGTCGTATCACGAGGGCCGCTCCAACCGTCAGGTGTGGAACGAGGTCGCGGTGCTGAGTGCCTGGACGCTACTTGGGCGCGATGAGGCGGTTGCGGCGCGACTCGCTGCGCCCGATGGCCTGCGTATGCATTTCCGGACGGGGCTGCAGGAGGATGGCACCTGGTACGAGGGCGAGAACTACCATCAGTTCGCGCACAGAGGGCTGTGGTACGGCGTGCAATTGCTCAGGGCACGCGGTACTCCCCTCGACGCTGCGCTCGATGCAAAGTGGCACGAGGGCTTCGTGGCGCCCTTTGCCGGCCTGCTGCCCGATGACACCCTCCCGAGCCGACGCGACTCGCAATACGCGGTGTCGGCGAGACAGTGGCGCTTTGCCGAGTGGTGCGAGCTGGGCTACGCCCATCGCGCCGACTCGCGGCTCGCCGGTTTGCTCACGCGTCTGTACGACGGACGCACGGCGCGCGTCAGTACGGCGCGCTCGCGCTCTTCGGCCGATGCCGAACGAAATGAACCCGCCATGCAGCTTTCGCGTGCGTCCTGTTCGTGGCGTGCGCTGCTGCTGGGCGCAGAACAGCCCGTGCCGTCGGACCAGTGGCAGCCGGCCTCCGTGCTGCAGACGCGACAGGGGCTGGCCGTGTTGCGCCGCGAACAGGGGCAGGTGTACGCCGCTCTCGATGGCGGCGAATCGGCGGGAGGACACGGCCATCCCGACCGACTGGCGCTCACCCTGCAGACTGGGGCCGCGCGCTGGCTGGACGATCCGGGGGCGGGCTCCTATGTCGATCCCACGCTGCAATGGTATCGCAGCACACTCGCCCACCATGCGCCGCTCATCAACGGCGCGTCGCAGCAGGGCGGTGTGGCGTGGGTGACCGCGTGGGAGGACCGCGGTGGTGCGGGGTGGGTGCGCAAGCATGCACCGGAGCTTGCCCCCGGCATCTCGGCGACGCGCACACTGGTCGTGTGTGACGGCTATCTCGTGGACGTCCTCGAGTGGGAACCGCGCGCGGATGCGGGCGAGGACACGAGCAGCCCCACCGTCACACTCACACTGCCGCTGGCTGTCAACGCCAGTTCACTGGAGGTCGAAGCGCCCAATGCCGCGCTCAGCGCCGTCGCCGCATGGACTGCGGGCGTGCGAAACGGGGCGGGTGGCACCGAAGATGGCTTTGATCATCTGCAGCGTATTGAGACGGCACCGCCGATTGCTGCAGGTGTCGCGCTGCGTCTGACCGCAGGGGCACAATACGCCACGACACCCGCGCGACCGGTCACGCGCCACATGCAGGCATGGTATGCGGCCGACTGCGACATGCAGCCCTGGCGCGCCGTGGCACCAGCGGCGCCCGGGCAGGGCCACGTCACGCGCCTGTTTGTGGACGGCGTAGCGGCACGAGGGCGACTGGTGGGGGTGTGGAGCTGGTCATCCGAGAGTTCCGCCGAGCCCCCGCAGGCGACACACGTCAGCCTCACTCCGGCAGCAGCAGACGCGGTGTGGGCGAAGGTGCAGACGGCCTGCGGCACGATTGCGGCGCACGGCCCGGCGCCGCATGGATGGCACATTGGCCTCGAAGCGGGCGGCGCGCGCAGCAGCATTGATCTCGAGGGGCTTCGCGAAGCATCGCACGCGTCCGGGCAATCCGTCAGTCACGCCGTCTCGGCCAGCTTACCCGTTCAGCGTTTGCCGATTTGTGCCGCCGACACCGTTCCACACGACGTCACGCAGACGCTGACCGGCGCACTGTCCACGGTGCTGGGTGCCGCGCAGTATCGACGCACGGAGGAGCCTTGGGGCGGCGACAATGCACCAGAGGCTCGTGTGGAGCTTGCCTGCACCGAAGGCTTGCTGCTCGTGCGGGTGCACATGCACAGCGGACATCCCGTGGTCGTGGACGGAGCCGATCCGGCGCAGATGCCATTCAATCCACTCGACAACGAACGCGCTGATGTGAATGCCGATGGCCTGCAGTGCCATTGGGCCATCACGGAGGCAAACTCCGACGTCGGAGAGCACGTCCTGGCTTCCCCTGCCGTCTGGCTCGGTGGCGTGCTGGCTGTGCCTCTGGCACAGGCGGCCGGTACCGTCGCCGCTTCGCCGGCTGCCACCATGGCGGTGGCCGTCCGTCTCACTCCACTGATTTCCGGTACCATCCTCCCGACAGCGCGTGCCGCGGTGCACGATGAGGGCTGGCACCTCGAACTGCGCTGGCCGCGCTCGGCGTTTCCCGCGGGCCGCACGCTGCGCCTCGGACTGGCCGTCAACGAGCGGCCGCCGCACCGCGAACGTCGCCGTGGGCAGCTCGTGCTGGGTGGGACTGCCGGCTTTGCCTATCTGCGCGGTGACCGGCTCGATCCGTCCGAATCCTGGACGCTGACGCTGCCCTGACCGGTCAGCCCGGCTCTCCACTATCTTCCGCGCATGGCCGAATCGGTACTTCACGCAGTCACGGTAGTTCTCTACGAGTCGCAGGACCCCATCAACATCGGCGCCGTCATCCGCGCCATGAAGAACATGGGTGTGCGCGATCTGCGGCTCATCCGCCCCTGTCGCTACGACCTCAATCGCATCGAACAGATTGCGCACGACACGCGCGATCTCGTCGAGCGCATTCAGCATTTCGACACCATCGACGACGCGCTGGCCGATTGCGCCTATGTGGTCGGTTTCTCCGGGCGTCCGCAGGCGGCGCGCTGGCAGCGGCACACGCCGCGTTCGGCGGCGGTGGACTTGCTGGAGTACGCGCAACAGGGGCGCGTGGCCATCATGTTCGGACGGGAAGATCATGGCCTGCCCAACGAGGCCCTCGATCGTGTGCATGCCATCTGCACCATTCCCACCACGGAGCATTTCTCGCTCAACGTGGCGCAGGCCTGTCTGCTGGCGCTCTACGAACTGCATCTGCTGGCCGGAGACTCGACCAAGCGCCTGCAGGCCCCGCGTCACGCGAAGGGTGCGCCCACCAAGGAGATGTACGAGCAGACTTTCTCCGACATGCGCAATGCGCTCGACGCCATCGCGTACTTCAAGACGCGAAACGAAGAGCTCATCATGCGCACCATGCGGTCGCTGGTGTTCCGCGCCAACCCCGACGGGCGCGAGCTGCTGATGCTGCGCACCGCGAGCATCGAGGTGCTGCGCACCATCGAACGCGAGTCGCGACGTGCGGTGCAGCGCGCATTGGCCGACGCGGGGGTGGCCGGTGACCAGGTGACGACACGCGAGCCGGACACCGAGGCCGTGTGACCGACTGGGCAGAGCGGGCTCGGGCCGTCCTGCCGGGTGGCGCGTCCACCGGCAGCAAGCGTCCGGATGCGCTGTATGGCGCACTGGCTGCCGACTCCGCACTGCCCACACACTTCACTCGCAGCGCAGGCTGTCGGGTGTGGGATGCCGACGGCCGCGAGTATCTCGACTGCGGCATGGCCTTGGGCGCCGTGGGTCTTGGCTACGCGGACACCGACGTTACACAGGCCGTGCAGCAGGCGTTGGCCGCGGGCAATGTCTCCACGCTCACGCACACGCTCGAAGTGGAGGTGGCAGAGCAGGTGGTGGCGTTGTTTCCGGGCAGCGAGCAGTTGCGATTTCTGCGCACCGGAGCGGAAGCCGGCGCGGCCGCGGTACGACTGGCACGTACCATCACGGGCCGCGAGCATATCCTGGCCTGCGGCTATTTCGGTTGGCTCGACTGGAACAGCGACGCCTCGGGCGTGACGGCCGCTGCGCGCCGCCTCGTCACCTGGGTGCCGTTCAACGATGGCGCGGCACTGCAGCAGGCCATGCATGACGCAGTCGAGCAGGGCAGGGCGCCGGCGGCCATCGTGATTGAGCCACTGGTGCACGACATGGCCTCGCGCGAGTGGTTGAAGTTGGCGAGAGAACTGGCCACGCAGTACGGCGCGTTGCTCATCTTCGACGAGGTCAAGACCGCCTTTCGCGTGCGCACGGCCGGTGTGCAATCGCTGCATGGCGTAGTGCCCGACCTTACCACACTCGGCAAGGCGTTGGCCAACGGCTTCCCGCTTTCGGCAGTGCTCGGGCCGCGCGCCGTCATGGACGCGGCCCGTCAGACCTGGATTTCCTCCACGGCCGCCAGTGAAACAACGGGACTGGCGGCGGCGCGGGCCGTCATCGCGCGCCACGTCGCGCAGGATGTCTGCGCCGGCATGGCACAGGCCGGCCGCACGATGCGCGACATCGTCAGCACGGCGCTGCAGCGCGCCATCGCCCGTTGGCAGGACGATCGCAGCATGCCCCAGCCCGCCCCATCACTCAGCGCGCTGGGTCCCGATGTCATGTGGCGGCTCGAGTCGCCTGATCCCGAAGTCCTCGACGTGGTGGTGGCCGCCGCCGCCGACTGCGGCGTGCTGCTCAAGCGCGGCGCGTATCAGTTCGGCGCGCTGGCGCACGACGAGGAGTCGTTGGCCACGTTGGCCGCGCGACTCGAAGCCTTTCCCGAGCATCTGCTGACTCGCGCGCGCTCGCGCTTTCCCCACTCGCCCCCATGATCAACGCGCCCCTTGGTGGCTCCGCGCCGCTCATCGATCCGCACGCGCACTTTCACACGCCGTGGACCAATCGTGGCGACTGGCAGCGCTACAATCAGTCGCGCTTGCAGGCCGGACATCGCATGGGCGTGCGTTGTCATGTCGCGTCCATTCTCGGCTCGTGGGGGCATACCTCGCCCACGTATTTCGCCTCGCCCGATGATCAGACGCGGGCCAACGCGGCCATGTTGGCGCTCGCGACACACCATGCGCCCTACGTGAAGGCCTTCGTGGCCGTCAATCCGAATTTCCGTCAGCATGCGCTCGACGAAATCGCGCAGGGGCTCGCACGTGGCGCGGTGGGCATCAAACTGGCGGCGGCGCGGCGCACCACCGACTTCGCGGTGCTCGATGCCGTGGCGGAGGCGGCCGCCGCGTATGACGTCCCCATTCTGCAGCACATCTGGCAGCATCGCCGGCGCGACTGGCCAAATCAGGATGCCTCCGATGGCGCCGAGCTCGCCGCGCTCGCGGCGCGCCATCCGCGCACCCGCTTCCTGCTTGCGCACATTGGCGGCGGTGGCGACTGGGCGCACACCGGTCCCGCCGTGGCTGACCTGCCCAACATCGTCATGGACCTCTCGGGCAGCGGCATTGACCGCGGCATGATGGACGAGGTGCTGCGCTGGGTTGGGCCGCAGCGACTGCTCTGGGCGGCCGACCTGACCCTCTGCACCGGCCTCACCAAGCTGCGGGCACTGGCTCACGTGGGTCTCTCCGAAGACGAGCTCGCCGACATTCGCTGGCGCAACGCCGAGCGCCTGTTTCCCAAGGGCACGTTTACCGCGGCGCTGGATGTACCCTGGCAGGCGACCCTCCCGGCGGCACTCACCACACCCTGGGACGGGGCGCTCGGTATGCCGGGAGGCGTTCACTCATGAGTGAGATGACACCCCGTCCCATCGATACCTGCGCCTGGATTGGCGGCTACCCCTTCCGCGAGATCCCGCATCCCGAGCCCGCGATTCTGGTCCGAGTTCTGGAACGCGAAGGCTTCGGCGGCGCCTGGGTGGGTTCTCTTGCCGGTGCCTTTCACCGCGATCCGTCCGCGTCCAACGACGCGCTGTATGCCGCGCTGGCGCCACATCGGCGCACCCTGCATCCCGTGCCCATCGTCAGGCCGGATTGGCCCGGCTGGGAACGGCAGCTCCAGCGCGCGGTGAACGAGGGCGCGCCGGCCGTGCGCGCCTATCCCATGCAGTGGGGGTACGCGCCGGGCCATTCGGCGCTCAACGACCTGGCGCACGCGATTGGAGAGGCCGGACTCGCGCTGCAGTTGCCGGTGCGTTTCGAGGATCTCCGGCAGCGGCACCCGCTCGACACGGCCGGCGACCTCACGGCGGCGCACATTCGCGCCGTGGCGCGGCTGAGCGGGTCGACGGCCTGTTTGGTGGTGTCAGGCGCCGGTCGCGACCTGGTGGAAGAAGTGCACTGGGGCCTGACCCCCGACGAGCAGCAACGCGTCTGGTACGACTGGCATTGGGTCTGGGGACCACCCGAAGATCACTTCGCGCATCTCGTGCGCAGCATCGGTCCCGAGCGCCTCGTGTGGAGCAGTTGGTGGCCGCTTCGGCTGACCCAGCAGGCCCAGGCGCTGGTGGATTTACTACCTGAGGAACTGGCACCGGCTGGTCCTCGTTCCAGCTTTGCGGACGGTGCGGTCATTTTGTCGGCTGCATACCGGACGGCGGGTCGCAGAAACGCATCTACGTGAAGCTACCTCATGCACTTGCGTACAAATACGGCCCCCCGCATACTTCGCGCTTGCAAAAATTTGGTTGACACCGACTTACACGGTTTGTTCCGTTCGTTTTCTCGAACGGGCTGGACCGTGTGGTCCACGGATCGCATGACATCGGACACACCTTGCACACCGGCAGGGCGGGTTCGACGTCGTGCATGTCGTGTGTGATCCATCACCTCGCCCTACTCGGCATCCCTTACCGGCACGAGTCGATGACGGTCAAGAAGAAGTGGACGGTGATCCCTGGGTTCCTCGCTTTGGCGGCAGCGGCCACGCTGCTCTCGGCCTACAGCGGCGCTTCGTCGTCGCAGGGCGCCAATGTCCCGCAACCCGTCAAGTTCGTCCACGCGCCTCACGTGGAGAAGGCAGGCATGAACTGCCTGTACTGCCATAGCGCCGCGAACAAGTCGCCCGACCCGGGCAACGCCTCGGTGGCCACCTGCATGGGTTGCCACACGATCGTCAAAACCGCCTCGCCTGAGATCAAGAAGGTGGCGGAGGCTTACGCCAAGGGTCAGCCCATTCCGTGGAACCGGGTGCACAAGGTGCCCGACTATGTGCAGTTCCCGCACATGCGTCACGTGAACGCGGGTGTGACCTGCCAGAGCTGCCATGGCCAGATCCAGAACCAGGGCAAGCAGGGACCGGACACCAACTATGTGCCGGTCCAGCAGGTCAACTCGCTGAACATGGGCTGGTGCGTCAACTGCCACGTGCAGGGATACAAGCCCGCCGAAGGTGCGCGTCTTGCCGGTCAGACGGTGACGCCGGAGCTCGAAGCCATGCCCCCGAAGAAGGCGCGTTACGACTGCGCCGTCTGCCACTACTGATCATCCGCGACCCTCGATCACGATGAGCACAGAAGCGGGGACCGGCGTCAAGCGCCGCGATTTCCTCAAGATCCTTGGCGCCACCGGCGCCACGACGGCCGTGGTGGGCTGCTCCTCCGAAAAGGTGGGCAAGCTCATTCCCTACGTCACCAGTCCCGACAACACCGTGCCGGGCGTGTCGCAGTACTACGCGACCACCTGCCGCGAGTGTGCCACGGCCTGCGGTGTGCTGGCCGAGGTGCGTGACGGCCGCCCCATCAAGCTCGAAGGCAATCCCGACTCGGCCGTGAACAAGGGCGCCATCTGCGCCACCGGTCTGTCGGCGGTGCAGGGCCTCTACAATCCCGACCGATTCCGCTCGCCCATGGTGCGCGAGGGCGCGGCCCTCAAGCCCACCACCTGGGACAAGGCCTACGAGCTGCTCGCGCAGAAGCTTGGCGAGGTCAAGTCCAAGGGGCAGGCCGGCAACGTCGTGTTCCTCAACCAGCACGAGTCGGGCACCTTCCCGGGCTTCCTCGATCAGTGGCTGTCGGCCAACGGCATGCCGGCCCATCTGTCGCTCGACAGCACGGCGCCGGTGGCCACCATTGCCGCCAACCAGAAGGCCTACGGTGTGGCCTGGCCTGAGCTCGACTTCGGTGCCGCCAAGCTGGTGGTCAGCTTTGGCGCCGACTTCCTCGACGGCTGGGGCCAGTCGGTGCCGCAGCAGCTCGGCTGGTCCGATGCGCGTGCCAAGCTCGAAGGCGCGCCGCGTCTCGTGTACATCGGCGCCCGCCGTTCGCTGACGGGCCTCAACGCCGATCAGTGGATTCCGGCCAAGCCCGGCAGCGAGATGGCCATCTGCAACGCGCTGAACGGCGCGGGCACGGCTGCCGCCGCCGCGGAAGCCTCCGGTGTGCCGGTCGCAACCATCGAGGCGCTGGCCAAGGCCATCGCCGACGCCGGCAACGGTGTCATGGCCCTGTGCGGTGTCACGGGCGCCGATGCGGTGGAATGCGCCGTCATGATCGCCGACATCAACAAGAAGGCCGGCGCGGTGGGCACCACCATCAAGCCCGCCAACGCGCACGGTGGCTATGCGGGTCTGGCGTCCTACGCCGATCTCGCCGCGGCCGTGAAGAACATGGATGCCGGCTCGGTGCCGCTCGCCTTTGTGCGCGGCGCCAACCCGGCCCACACCATTCCCAAGTCGGCCGGCTTTGCCGCCGCCTTTGCCAAGGTGCCGTTCAAGGTCTCCTTCTCGGCCATGCCCGATGAGACCACGCAGCTCTGCGACCTGGTGCTGCCCGACAACCACTGGCTCGAGAGCTGGGGCGACGCGGTCACCGTCAACGGTACGCTCGCGCTGCAGCAGCCCACGCTCGATCCGGTGTTCGACACGCGCAGCACGGCCGATGTGCTCATCGACCTCGCCAAGAAGGATCAGGCGCTGGCCGCACGCTACAACGTGACCGACTACCGCAGCTGGTACATCAGCAAGTTCCCCGGTGGCGCGTCGGCGTTCACCGCGGCCCTCGCCAAGGCGCAGACCACGGCCTCGCCGCTGGTTGCCACGTCCAGCCGCACGCTGAGCGCCACGGCGCAGGCGCCGGCGGCAGGCACGGGCGACTTCTTCGTGCACGTCTTCCCGTCGGCCACGCTCGGTGACGGCGCGGGCGCGAACAAGCCCTGGCTGCAGGAACTGCCTGACCCGGTCAGCAAGATCGCGTGGCAGTCGTGGGTGGAAGTGCATCCGCAGACCGCCAAGAAGTTGGGCATCAAGGAAGGGGCGCACCTCACCGTCGAAACGGCGGCGGGCAAGGTCACCGCGCCAGCCTACATCTACATGGGCGTGCGCCCCGACACCGTGGCCATCGCGCTCGGTCAGGGTCACACGGCCTACGGCCGTTTCGCGCAGAACATCGGTGTCAATGCCTACGACCTCGTGTCGAGCGGCTGGGACAGCGCCGGTGGCCTCGCGCTCGGCGCCCTCATGGGCAAGGTCACGGTGGGCAGCGACAACTCGCCGCTGGTCACCACCGAAGGTTCGGCGCGTCAGCACGGTCGTGGCATCGGTCAGGCCATGACGCTCGCCGCGCTGCTCGGTCAGGAGGCCGAAGAGGAGCACGGCCACCACGACATTCCGGGCCTGCCGTCGCAGGACTTCATGTCGGGCCTCAAGGCGCCGGTCGCGGCCGATGCCCAGGGTGAGTACGCCAACCCCAAGTCCAAGGACAAGGGGATGTACGACCCGAACCACTCGAGCAAGGCCGAGGCGCGCCGTTGGGCGATGACCATCGACCTTGCGCGCTGCACGGGCTGCTCGGCCTGCGTCACGGCCTGCTACAGCGAAAACAACATCCCGACGGTGGGTGCGCCCTATCAGGGTCGTGCGCTCAGCCCCACGCAGTGGGACGAGCGCCCGGGCGCCAACATCATCAAGGGCCGCGAGATGGCCTGGATCCGTCTCGAGCGCTACTACGAAGGCAACGACAACACGGAGAACGAGTTCTCTCCGGATTTCGACACGCGCTTCGTGCCCATGATGTGCCAGCACTGCGGTAACGCGCCCTGCGAGCCCGTGTGCCCGGTGTACGCCACGTACCACTCGCCGGACGGCCTCAACGTGCAGGTGTACAACCGCTGCGTCGGCACGCGCTACTGCAGCAACAACTGCCCGTACAAGGTCCGCTACTTCAACTGGTTCGGCTACGGTGAGCCGGAGCGTCGCCAGTATGCGTGGCCGGAGCCGATGCACTGGTCGCTCAACCCCGACGTCACTGTGCGTGGCAAGGGCGTCATGGAGAAGTGCACGTTCTGCGTGCAGCGCATCCGTGAAGCCGAGCATCGCGCGAAGGCCGAAGGCCGCGAAGTGGGTGCCGATGAGTTCACGACGGCCTGCGCGCAGGCCTGCCCGTCCCGCGCCATCGTGTTCGGCGACGCGGCCGATGAAAACTGGACCGTAGCGAAGCTCGCGTATGACCGCCGCGCGTACCACGTGTTCGAAGAACTGAACGCGTACACCGCCGTGGTCTATCTCAAGAAGGTCAACTATCCGGCGCCGGCTGCACCGGCGCAGGTCTGAGGGAAGCGCGCATGGCATCCGTCGCACATCCGGTGCGCGAGGGCATTCGGGGGCCGAACATCGCATCGGCCGACGTTCAGCTCCCCGCGGTCCGTGATTACGAGCAGGTCGATCGCGATATCATCGCGACCCTCGGGTTCACCAAGAAGTGGTTCATCGGTCTGGCCATCGCCATCGTCGCCATGCTCTGTGGCGCGTCGGCCTGGCTCTACCAGATCTACTGGGGACTGGGGCAGGCGGGCTACGAACCGCCGGTGATGTGGGGCAACTACATCATCACCTTCGTTTTCTGGGTCGGTATCGGTCACGCCGGTACGCTCATCTCCGCCATTCTGTACCTCTTCCGCGCCGGCTTCCGCACCTCGATTTATCGAGCGGCCGAAGCCATGACGGTGTTCGCCGTCATGACGGCCGGTCTGTTCCCGATCATTCACATCGGCCGGCCGTGGAAGTTCTTCTGGCTCATTCCGTATCCGAACTGGCGCCTGTTGTGGCCGAACTTCAAGTCGCCGCTGGTGTGGGACGTCTTCGCCATCTCGACGTACCTCACCATCTCGACCACGTTCCTTTTCATCGGTCTCATTCCTGACTTCGCGGTGCTCCGCGACAAGGAAACCAACCCGCTGCGCAAGCGGATCTACTCGATCCTCTCGCTCGGCTGGCGCAACAGCGATCGCGAATGGCGTCACTTCGCGAAGGCCTACCTGTTCCTGGCCGCCTTCTCGACGCCGCTCGTGCTCTCCGTGCACTCGGTCGTTTCTTTCGACTTCGCCATGGCGCTCACGCCGGGCTGGCACGCCTCCATCTTCCCGCCGTACTTCGTCGCCGGTGCCATCTTCTCCGGCTTCGCGATGGTGTGGACGATTGCCATCCCGATGCGCAAGTGGTTCAAGCTCGAGCACTACATCACGCTCAACCACCTCGATGCCACGGCCAAGGTCGTGCTCTTCACCTCCATGGTGGTGGGTTGCGCGTACCTGATCGAGTTCTTCATCGCCTGGTACAGCGGCGTGCGTCCGGAGCAGGAGTTCTTCTGGAACCGCGTGTTCGGTCAGTGGTGGTGGGCGGCCTGGATCATGCTCCTCTGCAACATGGCGCTGCCCATGTCGCTCTGGTCGCAGAAGCTCCGCCGCAATCCGTCGTGGCTGTTCATTCTCTCGCTGTTCATCAACCTCGGCATGTGGTTCGAGCGCTTCGTCATCGTGGTGCCGTCGCTCTCCCACGAGTTCGAGCCCTGGCAGTGGGGTAGCTACACCCCCAGCTGGATCGACATGGCGTTCCTCGTCGGTTCCTTCGGCTGGTTTTTCATGTGGTTCCTGCTCTTCGTGAAGCAGATGCCGGTCATGGCCATCATGGAGCTCAAGGAAATCGTGACGCCGCGGTTCAAGAACAGCCACGGTGGAGGGCATCACTGATGCAGGGCGTGCTTGGAGTCTTCCATCACCTCGATACCACCGTCTCGGCCATCGAGGAACTCAAGAAGAAGCGCCTGGGCGATGTGACGGTGTACTCGCCCACCATCCGGCATGAGCTGGATGACGCCATCGCGGGTCCCAACAGCGTGGTGCGGCGCTTCACGCTCATCGGTGGTCTGCTCGGCGTGAGCTTCGGCTACTGGATCGCCATTTGGTCGTCGGACTACTGGCCGCTCGTCACGGGCGGCAAGGCCATCGCGTCGTGGATTCCCTACACCATCATCGGTTTCGAAGTCATGGTGTTGGTCGGTGCGCTGTCCACGGTGGCCGGCATGTTCATCAACTCGCGCATTCCCCGCCTGACCACCACGGTCGGCTACGACGATCGCTTCTCCGCGGGCCACTTCGGTGTGTTCGTGGCCTGTGACGCCGCCAAGGCGTCGGCAGCCGAAGAACTCCTGCGCCATGCCGGCGCCGAGGAGGTGCGGCGTGAAGCGTGAGCCCCTTTCCCTTCAGGTTCCTTCCGTGAAGCGTGCGTTGCGCTCGTCGGTGGCCCTGGTGCTCCCGCTGTCCTTCGGCGCGTGCTCCTGGTTCACTGACTTCAAGGACCAGCCCCGCATCGAGCCCTGGGAGTCGCCGTCGCAGAATCCGGCCGACTCGCTCACGCCGCCGCGTGGACAGCCGCAGTTCAGCGTGCCGGTGCAGGGCACCGCGGTGTCGGCCTTCCAGGTGTCGTACAAGGCGCTGCCGGATTCCATGGCCTCGCTGTCGAACCCGACGCCGGTGTCCCCGGCCTCGCTGGCCAACGGTCGCCTGAACTACCAGATCAACTGTTCGGTGTGCCACGGTCTGGCGGGTGACGGCAACGGTGGTCTCAAGAAGGTGAACCCGGCCTATGGCTACAGCCCCTCGCTCCTCACGGAGTCGGCCAAGGGTCGCTCGGACGGTTACCTGTACGGCATCATCCGCAACGGTCGCGGTGCCATGCCCAACTACAACCGCATCGAAGAGCAGGATCGCTGGGACGTGGTGAACTACGTGCGCGCGCTGCAGGCGGGCTCGGCGGACACCACGCTGGCGGGCTACCCGGGACAGAACGGCACCACGGTGCCCGGTCCGTCTCTCACGGCCCCCACGCGCCCGGCGCCGTTCGTCAAGCCCACGCAGACGCCCACCCCGGGGTCGCCCAACGTCAACGCGGCCACGTTCAAGGGCAACAACGAACACGACACCATGCGGAAGTTGCACGTCGGTCCGCCGGCGGCCCACGGTGAGGCCAAGGAGAAGCACGAGTGAGCCAGCACTATCACTACCCGACGCGGGAAGAGTTCGCCCGTCGCCTCTCCGGCAAGTCCGTTCCGGGCTCGCTGAAGACCGCGGCGCTGGCTGCCACCCTGCTCGGCGTGGCCGTGTTCGCCTACGGGCTCTTCACGCACGCCGATCGCGCCTGGCAGGCGGTGCATTTCAACTGGCTGTACTTCGCGGTCATCTCCACCGCTGGGACGGCGTTCGCTGCGGTGCAGCGCATCGTGACGGCGCGCTGGTCGCGCCCCATCGTGCGCTTCGCCGAGGGCTTCTACGCTTTCGTGCCGGTGGCCTTCGTCATCTTGCTGGCCATTCTGTTCTTCAGCGGCGAACACATCTTCACCTTCCGCGGCCGTGAGGCCGTGTCGATTGCCGAGAAGGCGGCCTACCTCGACAACACGTACTTCGTGCTGCGCGGTGTGCTGTTCTTCGGCGCCATCACGGTGCTGCAGGGCCTGTTCGTGTGGAACTCGGTCAAGATGGATGTGGCCGTGCTCCCCGAGTCGGGCGCGTCGTGGGCGGCGGGTCTGCGGGCCAAGATGCGTGCGGCCTGGAGCGGTGACGAGCGTCGCGAGCTGCACACGCAGCACAGCACGCAGGGCAAGCTGGGCGTGGCGGTCTGCATCGCCTTCGTGGTGGGCTGGTGCTTCATGGCGTGGGACTACTCCATGACCATCTCGCTGCACTTCCAGCAGACCATGTACGCGTGGATCGTGTTCATGACCGGCTGGGTCAACATGATCATGCTGCTCTCGCTGCTGACCATGTGGTGGCGCAACCACCTCGAGGCCAAGGACATCGTCACGATGGACCAGCTGTGGGACCTCGGCAAGCTGGCCTTCGCCTTCACGGCCTTCGTGGGCTACATCAGCTTCTCGCAGTACCTGGTCATCTGGTACGGCAACATGCCGGAAGAGACACACTTCTACCGTCTGCGTCTGTCGGGCGTGTGGAAGACCTTCACGACGCTGATTCCGATCTTCGGCTTCGTGCTGCCGTTCTTCGGCCTGATCTCCAAGGCCGCCAAGATGTACCTGCCCACGTTCGTGCTCTTCGCGGTGTGCAGCCTCATCGGTGTGTATCTGCACCGCTACATCGAGATCTACCCCAGCATCTACGGCGAGGCCACGTCGCTGCCGTACGGTCTGCAGGAGATCGGCACGACGATCGGCTTCATCGGCCTCTGGGCGTTCACGTACTTCAAGTTCATGGATGCCTTCCCCGTCATGCGCGTGTTCATGATGACCACGCCGTTCAAGGACGAGGTGCAGGTGCCGGTGGATGTGAAGACCATGGAACCGCTGCCCGCGCACGAGTAAGCGCGAGGGCGACAGTAGCAAGACGGGCGGGAAGATCATCGCGATCTTCCCGCCCGTTGTGTTTCGAGCCTTCGTTGCGCGGTCTACTTGGTCCAGATCGCAATCACACCGCAGCTGCCGTTGCCCGTCAACCACTGCTGCGGCGCGTTGGCGGTGGTGGTGTACACCTCGACCCCCTTGATGTCGCGCGCATTGAGTGAGTTGAGATCGAAAAGTCCTTCGCCGGAATCTCCGCGGTACACCACCAGGCCATTCAGGACGACGGTGGCGTAGCACATGCCCTTGCCCGGATTGGCTCCACGCTGCTTGTCGTCTTCCCGAATCTTTCGATCCATCAGAATGGTTTCTGCGCCACGGCGACTGCCGAACCAGGCTTCGTTGAGGCGACCGCGCACGATGTCCACTCCGGGTATGCCGGCCACTACATCGGCCACCGGCCGCCCGTCGTTCTTCGCAAAGTCGTCGGCGGTGAGATAGCGCCCCAACTTGAGCTGGCGCCGCTTTTCGAAGTCCGCGAACTGGGTCTCCATCGGATTCGCCGTCACGTCCACCTTGGCCAGTTCATTGACGGTGGGCTGCAGCGTGAGCTCGTACTCGGGGCCTTCGCCGGCAAACACCGACGTCATGGAGCTGAAAGATCGGAAGCCCAGGCGTCGCGCGGCGATCAGGTAGCGTCCGGGCGCCAGGCTGTCGAGGCGAAACATGCCGGCAGAATCGGTGAGGGTGCGGCGGGAGAGCGCCGCGATGCTTACCTCCACGCCGGACAGGGGCCGCTTGTCCGGCGTCATCACTCGGCCAGAGAGACTGGCCTGTGCGGACAGCAGACCGGGGAGCAGGAGTGAGGCCGGAAGCAGCCAACGTCCAACAGGAGTTATCGCGGTCATGGCGAGGCTCGTCGAGAAAGGGGTCCTTCATCAATCTGTGCGCTCGGGACGAATCGTGGAGTACAACCGGGACCTATGTGGGGGCTCACGGCGTCATCCGTGGGGTACGGTTCACGAACATGCCTATGCGCCGCTCTTTCCTGACCACACCGTCCGCGCTCCTGCTTGGCTTGTCCCTGTCGTTGAGCCATGCGGCGGGCGCCCAATCGGCGCCGTCCACCTGGCGTCGCAGTGTCGAGGCCAGCGGGACGGTCCTCTATGGCGCGGCCAGCCAGCGCGTGCTCAACGGCCTCATGTCGCTGTCCAGCGAAACGGCAGCACGACAGCTTCGCGCCGACCTGCAAACCGGATACGGCGACGCCATTGATCTCGTGACCGGTGAGCGCCGAGTCATTGTGCGCAACACACGCGGGACCTTTGGCCTCGATCTCACGCCGCGCGCCACCTGGAGTCCATTTGCGTTTGGGCTGGCCGAGACCAGTCTGCAGCAGCGCCTCGCCTCCCGTGTGTCCGCTGGTGCGGGCGCAAAGTTCACGGCATGGCGGCCCGACTCGGTGCGAGGCGGCTTTCAGGAGGATGCCAGTCTCAGTCTGGCGCTGCTCAGTGAGCAGACGCGCGGACTGCGCCTCAATGACACCACACCGGTTGCCGGAAGCGGCACACGCCATCGCTGGTCGGTGCGCCTGCGTTATCGCACACGGCTAGGCGAGGCGCTGCGCTTCAGTCATCTGACGCTGTATCAGCCCACCATCGATCGCGCTGCGCGGTACACCATGGAGAGCACCAGCACGCTCGCTGTCCCGCTGCGCTCCGCCCTGGAGCTCACCGTGACGCACCGCGAACGCCTCGACAGCGAAGCGCGCGATCGCGGCGCGCTCAGCAACCGCGATGGACAACTGCTGTTCGGTGTGCGCGCCACGTTCTGACACCGTGCTACGTGCCGTCTCTGCGTCGCGCCTCGAGTTCCGCAACGCGCATCAGCACCGGCACGACGCTGTCGGGGTTGAGTGAGATCGAGTCAATGCCGGCCTCCACGAGGAACTCCGCGAAGTCGGGGTGATCACTGGGGGCCTGTCCGCAGATGCCCACCTTGCAGCCCACCGCGTGCGCGTCGACAATGAGACGTTCGATGGAGCGCTGCACGGCCGGGTTGCGCTCGTCGAACAGCGACGCCAGCAAGGCATTGTCGCGGTCCACGCCCAGTGTGAGCTGCGTGAGGTCGTTGCTGCCAATGCTGAAGCCGTCAAAGCGGGCACCAAACTCACGCGCCAGCAGCACGTTGCTCGGGATCTCCGCCATCACGTACACCGCAAGTCCGTGCTCGGCGCGTACGAGTCCCTGACCCTGCATTTCGTTCAGCACACGATCGGCTTCCTCGAGGGTGCGGCAGAACGGGATCATCACCACCACGTTGCCGAGTCCGATCTGCTCACGCACACGGCGAACGGCGCGGCACTCGAGGGCGAACCCCTCCCGGTATCGCGGATCATAGTAGCGCGACGCTCCGCGAAAGCCGATCATCGGATTCTCTTCGTGCGGTTCGAACGCCGCGCCACCCAGCAGCCCGGCGTACTCGTTGGTCTTGAAGTCGCTGAAGCGCACGATGACCGGATGAGGCCATTGCGACGCGGCGATCTGCGCAATGCCCGACGCAAGGCGGTCCACGAAGAAATCGGCCGGGGAGGCGTGGCCGGCCGTCAGCCGCGCAATGGCGTCGCGTTCGCTCTCGGGGACACGCGCCGGATGCAGCAGCGCCATGGGATGCGCGCGGCACATGTGCTCGATCACGAACTCCAGTCGGGCAAGCCCGATGCCACGCACCGGCAGACGCCACCAGCGCATTGCCATGGCCGGGTCGGCCACATTCAGCATGATGGCCGTGCGCGTCTCGGGCAGATTGCTGAGATCGAGCGAATCCTCGCGGTAGGGCAGGGCGCCGTCATACACCGTGCCCGTCGGCCCCTCGGCGCAGCTCACCGTAACCAGCCGCCCGTTGAGCAGCGCCGTCGCCCCCGTTGCGCCCACGATGGCGGCAATGCCCAACTCGCGGCTCACGATGGCGGCGTGACTGGTGCGTCCACCGGTGTCGGTCACGATGGCCGATGCCCGCTTCATCACCGGCACCCAGTCGGGGTCGGTTTGTCGCGCCACCAGAATGGCGCCGTCTTCAAACACATGCGCCTCATGCATGCCCGAGAGCACGATGGCGCGCCCGCTCGCAATGCGATTGCCCACCGCGACGCCGGAAACCAGCACCGGACCAGATCCTTCAAGTGTGAAGGAACTCACGGCGCCCGCCGTCTCGCGCGCACGAACCGTTTCCGGCCGCGCCTGCACGATGTACATCGCGCCCGTGCCGCCATCCCTGGCCCATTCGATATCCATGGGTCGTCCGTAGTGCTCGGCAATGCGTGCACACCAGCGCGCGAGCTGCAGCACCTCTTCCTCGCCCAGACAGCGACGCAGTCTTTCCTCGACGGTGGTCTCCACCACCTGCGGCGTGCCCTCGTCATCGAGCACCATCTTGATCTGCTTGAGGCCGGTCTGCGCGTCGAGTACGGGGATGTATCCGGGGCTCGCAAGCAGCGGCGTGAACACCCGCCACTCATCGGGGTTGACCGAGCCCTTCACCACGGGCTCGCCCAAACCGAAGGCCCCCGTGATCATGATGACATGCGGGAAGCCGGTCTCGGTGTCGAGCGTGAACGCCACCCCGGCCGCGCCGATGTCGCTGCGCACCATGTGCTGCACGCCCACCGACAGGGCCACGCTCTCATGGGCAATACCGTGGTGCGCGCGATAGGCAATGGCGCGGTCGGTGTAGAGCGAGGCAAAGCAGCGGGGCACGGCCTCGAGCAGCGCGGCCTCCCCCTGCACATTGAGAAACGACTCCTGCTGCCCGGCAAAACTGGCGTCGGGCAGGTCTTCCGCCGTGGCTGAACTCCGCACGGCCACCGGCGGCGCGGCGAGCTCGAGACGGCGGGACAGCGCCGCGTATTCGCCGAGCACGACCTCCGTGACGTCCCGCGGCAGGCCACCCCGCAGCATGGCGGTGCGAATGGCCTCCCCCACTTCGGCCAACGGTGTGCCGGTGTTCAGGCGTGCGATCTCGCGGGCCAGCACCTCGTCCAGCGCGTTATGCGCGAGGAAACGCCGGTAGGCCGACGTGGTGAGCGCGAAGCCGTCAGGGACCGCGATGCCCAATGGCACGAGGTGTTGTCGCATTTCGCCGAGCGAGGCGTTCTTTCCGCCGACCTCGGCCAGGTCCTCCCGGCCAAAGGCGTCGAGCCGGTCCGCCAGTCGTGGCTGAAGCATTGCAGGTCTCCGCAGTAGGGACTCTGTAACACTGGGCCGGAGCGGCGGTTGGCGCAGTCAGGGACTTCCCGGCCAGGGAGGCCGATTCCGGCTGGCGGAGCTGGTTGCGCCCTTCACCTGCCGGCGCCGTTTGCGCATATTGCGGGCTTACGGGGCGTTAGCTCAGCTGGGAGAGCACCTGCTTTGCAAGCAGGGGGTCATCGGTTCGAACCCGATACGCTCCATTGTCATCTGCTACACAACACAAACGCCGCCCGTGACCATCAGCAGGTCACGGGCGGCGTTCGTGTTTTTGTGCCATATCGCGCGCCAACCCTCCTCATCAAACACCATCGCGCAATCTCGGCCCGTAACTTCGACGCTGGCTGACGAAGTCCCAGCGGACTACGGAGATCCAAACTATCCTGATAGTTGACAGAGTCTGGTTTAGGTTGTAGTCTCAACTATCCACTTAGTTGAGGCTGATATGGAGCAGGTGTCGCTTGGCGAGCGGGAATTGGACGTGATGACGGTGCTCTGGACGGCCGGTCCGGGCACGGTCGCTGAGGTAAAGGAGCGGCTGCCCGCCACTCTGGCCTACAACACCGTGCTCACCATCCTGCGGAATCTCGAAGCCAAGGGACTCGTGGACCACGAGGCGGAAGGGCGGTTGTTCCGATACTTCCCCGTTGTCACACAAGAGGTGGTTAAGGACAGCGCCGTCTCCAGACTGGTCGCCAAGTTCTTTGGTGGTTCGCCCGTTAGTGTGGTGGCCCATCTGCTCGAGAGCGACGGGCTTAACGCCGATGAGCTGCGGGCGTTGCACGCCCACTTGAATGGCCGCTTGGCGGAGCTGGAGAAGGACGACCGATGATTGCAGCCGTGGCGGTGTACGCCGTTGTGCTTGGACTCGTAGTGGGCGTCTTCTCGGTCCTGTTCGAGCGTGGAGTGCGCGCGTTGCAGGGACCAACCCGATTCGTATGGGCGGCTGCCATGGTGGCCATGGTGTTTCTGCCGGCGACGGCGCTTGTGCCGCGCGCACCGTCGACACCTGCGGCTCAGGCTGTGGCGACCCTCAATGCTGTGAGAGCACCCGAAGACATGGCAAACGAGATCCCTACGAAGGATAGCGGTGCGATTGCCGCCAGTTCTGCGTCAGAGAGTCTAGCCAATCGTTTGCGGGAGCGTCTCGACCGTATACGGGACAACACAGCGCCATACGACGGAGTCCTGCTGGCCATATGGGCTGTTGCTTCTGCGTTCTTCCTCGGCGTACTGCTGCATGCCATGTCCGAGGTGCGACGGATGCGAACCGGGCTTCAGTCTGCGGTGGTTGGCGGAACCGCTGTCCTGGTGTCCGAAGACATCGGCCCTTCTGCGGTAGGCGGCAATCCAGCCGCCATCGTGATGCCCCGCTGGGCCATGGCGCTTGACGAATCGCTGCGGTCTCTTGTGATCCGGCATGAACAAGAGCATTTGACCAGTCGCGACCCGACGCTCTTGACTATCGTGCTGTGCCTTCTGGTCCTGATGCCGTGGCACCCTGTGCTTTGGTGGAGCTGGCGCAGATTGCGGCTGGCCATCGAGATCGATTGTGATGCACGCGTACTGCGCTTTCAGCCGAACCCCAAGGTGTACGGGCAGCTCCTGTTGCTCGTGTCGCATCACCGGTCACGCATCCCTCGTGGCCAACGCGTCACGATGTCGCTGGCCGCCCCACTCTCCCCGTGGGCTTCACAACTCAAACAGAGGATTGACGCAATGACAACACGACCGACTCCACACAAACGTTCGATGATCGCCGCTCTGACGGCGGGAATGGTTGGTGCATGTATCTTGATCGCGGCAGTACCCACACCGCGAACCAAGGCCGTGTACAGGGCGGGCTCACCACTGGAGTATCGTTGGGTCACTCCTCAGGGAGCTGCAGACGGCGTGCTGGTGCTTCCGCGCCGCACAGAAGGCGACAGTTCGACTGTGACCGTTACCGAGCCCTTCCTGACGCTAGCCGATGTGGACTCAATCTTTGTGAGCGAGACCGATTACGGTGAGGCCGTTGCTGGTGCCGTGGTGCGCGCCGACGCGCGCGACAAGTTGCGCGCGACCACGCGGCAACGTGCTGGATCAGAGGTGGCTGTTGTGGTGGAAGGCGTCGTGATTAGTGTCGCGACGGCCACGTCGGAACTCGGCGGGCCGCTCCCAATCTGGACTGGAGCGACCGATGAGGCGCTCGCCCTTGCCGAGCGGCTGCGCGAGTCTCAGCGCAACGAGCTCGAGGTCAAACTCAATTCGCCAACTCGACGCTGACCAAACCAGGCGTCTGCTGCCGATGGTGCGCCTGCACGTCGGGAGCAGACGGAGGCGATGCCCCCACCTTCGCCCCGCGCAACGTCAGTCCGTTTTGACGAAGCTCCACCGAACGACCAGGACCGTTTTCCACGTTAACCCGGATGCGAAGGGACGGGACAATCGGGCTGCCGAACTCGCCGTTCTCCCGTGGCGAGAGTGCGAAGGGCTGCTGTCCCTCCAGTCTCGCCATGAGCCGCGCGCCGCCCTCCCAGATGTCCAGGTGGACGGTGCTGCCCCCCGGCATTTGCAGCGCATAACGCCCTGCCAGGGCTTGCCGCAAGGAAGGCTCCACCTCAGCGGCAGGTGGACGGGCACTCAAGCCCAGAACGGTCCGCGCCACGTCTCCTGCGAGCTGACTCGACAATCCTACGCCGTAGGTGTTGGCGAAGACGACGACACGAAGCGAGTCATCCGGAAACCAGAGCTGCTCGGCGCCGAACCCATAGGTATCGCCACCGTGGCTCACCACGTCGTGCCCCTCGATTGTTGAGGGGATCAGCCCCCAGCCGTAGCGCGTCGTACGTCCATTGGAAAGAGTATCCGCGCCGCGCATTTCCCAGTACCACGAGGACGACACAATCCGTCCGCTCGTGAGAGCGACTTGCCAGCGCAGAAAATCCGGGACCGACATGCACAGCGCCCCCGAGCCACCAAAGCTCCCCATGTCCAGCAGCTCGGGTTCAACAAAGCCGGCAGGCGAGTGAGTGTACCCGCGTGCGTCGTGCACACTGACCGGAGTGTTACCACAGTAGCGCCCCGACAACATGCCGAGCGGACCAAAGAAATGCGTGCGATAGTACTCGTCGAGCGTCAGACCTGATCGCTCCTGCACCACGCGGCCGAGCAGCAGGTAGCCCGTATTGCTGTATGCAGATCGCGTGCCCGAGGGGAACGCCAGCGGAAGTGCAGCCACCAGGCCGAGCACCGAGTCTGTCGGCAATGACTCCATTCGTCGTGGGAGCCACTGCGGGCTGGTATTGAATGGCACGATACCAGACGTGTGATTGAGTAGCTGCCGAATGGTGATGCCGCGCCATGTGGGGTACTGCGGCAGAATGGCGCCCACGCTGTCATCGATGGACAGTCGCTTCTGCTCCACCAGTTGCAGCACCGCCGCGGCGGTAAACTGTTTCGTTATGGATCCGAGCTGATAGGACGTACTCGGACTGGCTGCCCGATTCGCTTCACGATCGGCCATCCCATAGCCGCGCAGAACGATGGTGTCGCGCCCACGCAGTACGCCAAGCGTGAATCCCGACACCGCTTCGACCCGCAGGAAGTGTCTGGCGATGGAATCGACGCGGGCGGCAAGGCCCATGTCGGTCGGCGCTGGCGATGGCAACGACTGCTGCGACTCGGCCGGAATGGAAGGCACTGCGAGAAGCAGGAATGCCGCCACTACGCGCGTCGCGCGCTGCGAGGAATTCAGACAAAGGGTCATGTCGCTCGGGGTACCCAGCAGCGATCCAGTCGATCCATGGGACTGCGTGTCCGGTGTACAACACACAAACGCCGCCCGTGACCATCAGCAGGTCACGGGCGGCGTTCGTCATTGCATCGAATGCAAACCCACCACGGCAATGCTACCAGTCCACTCCTACCAACTGACCTGACCAATCACTCTCCCGGCAGCGGTGGCGTCCACCTCCGCCGCATTCACCAGCATCACCATGGCCCCCTCCTGCTCGCGGCCGGCGGCAAGGTCCGCCTCCAGCTCGGCCTGCAGGGTTTGCGTCGCCAGGGCATTGGCTTCATTCAGACCGGCGGCCTGCACCAGCAGCACGCCTTGCACCGGGAATTGCCCGCCTTCCCGCAGATATCCCACCAGAAACATCGGCGACGCCGACACGGCCGACGCGCCCGCGATGGTACCCGATCCACCGCCAGCAATCGACCGACCAGCTGACACCGTTGGCCCCGGCTTCGGATCGCGAAGTGGCCGTTCACTCACGTCGCCATCGGGCACCAGACAGGCCGCGCGCACGGTATACTCGCGCCCCTCGACGTACCCGCTGCCCGGTTCCGCCGACACCACATACACGCGATACGGCGCGCCCAACGGCGATTCCACGTGGGCCTTTTCGTCCAGACGAAGCACTTCGGCTTTCACCGTGGCTCCCTCAAAACAAAACGACACCACGTCCCGGGGACGCAGGTCCTGCCAGGGGTTGGAGGGCGTGGAGAGGCGCTGCATGCAAACGAGTGTCGGCTGCTGGCCGCCAGACGTGAAGCCTGGTGTCACAAAAATATGTGGTCCACAGCCGGGCGTACTGTGGACCACTTGAGGTACGTCAGGCTGGCGACGCGCCGCCGCCGTTACGGCTTGCCCGTTACGGCGCGATGGCAATGCCGCGCAGCGGCGTCGGGTTGGCCACGCCACCCACCGGGAAGGCGGCGCCCGTCAGCAGGTTGATCTGATAGAGGGTGGAGCCGCTGAAGCCGCCGCCCACGGTCAGGGTGGCGTAGGCCGAGCCGTTGTTGCCGGCAATGTCGAAGCCCACATCCGCCGTCGTGTTCACACCCAGCGGGCCGACCGTGGTCATGACGCCGTTGTTCGGATCGGCCATGGTGACCAGCACGTCGCGAGCAAAATCGATGGCATAAATGACCGTCGATGCGGCGCCGCTCACACTGTTGGTGTACGCCGTGCCGCCGATCATGGGCATCTGCAACATGCCCGCATCGCCCAGCGGATAGTTCAAGGTGCCGTCCACGACAGCCACCGTGCCATCGGTGGCCCCACCGAGACGTGGCACCAATCGCAGATTCTGCGCCGCGCTGCTGTGCACACGAATGCGATTGGGCACGGGGTTGAAATCAAAACCAAAGCTCGTGCCCGACAGCGCAGGCGTGAAGGCCGTGCTGCTCACCGCCGTGGCCGCACCGCTCAGGGTGTCGAGTGTGTAAATGCGGCTCGAACTGCCCAATGCATAGAGACGGCCGTCCACCGGACCGAAGTCGATGCCCAGCACGGTCTCACCGCTCTGCAGGCCGCTCACCGTCACGCGGCGCAGCACGATATCCGGACGGATGGCGCCAAACACGATGAGCGAGTTGGCGCCATCCACACCGTAAATGCTGCGCCCGTTGGCCGAACCGACTGGCCCCTGAGGGCCGGCGGGTCCCTGTGGTCCCGTTGGGCCTGCGGGGCCGGCCGGACCCTGGGCACCCGGCGCACCGGCCGGGCCGGTGGGGCCCACGTCGCCCTGGCAGGCGGCCAGAGACAGGCCACATCCGGTCAGCAACAAAAGCCGACGAACACTCGAGAGTCCCCGGTCGAACGCCTGGGGAACAACGATCGGTGACAATGAAAACGGCATGAGCCCTCCGTGGCCCGCACGGTAAGAAGTGCACGCGCGCTGCGGCCAACGCCGCCGGGCGCATAGAACACCTCGGCTACGCCGTACGATTGGGGCCGGATGCATCGCCGCTTGTCACTAATCACCAACAAAGTGCGTAGGATCACACAGTTGGCGCTGTTCCATTCCTATGCACGGCGTCAACTTCCCGAGGCCCCTTTTCCGGACCGACGATGGGAGTGCAGAGCGCATGATCTGGTGGTTCGTGGCCGCGCTGGCCTTTGGCGGCATCATGATCGGCATGAGCCTTTTTGGCTCGGACGTCGACGACGTGAGTGGCGACCTGGGCGCCGATGGGCATCACCATATGGGTGATGCCGGGCTGTTTGCCGTGTTTTCGCTGCGCAATCTCACCTGGGCCAGCTTCGCCTTCGGTGGCATCGGCGTCCTCGCGCAACTCACTCATCGCGGGCCCGTCACCACCTGGGCCTCGGCCCTGCTGGCCGGTTTTGGCACGCTGTTCGGTGTGCATCTGCTCTTCCGCATGCTCAAGCGCGGTGAGGCCTCCTCGGAGGCGCTCGACGCACTGGCCGTGGGCACCGTGGCGGAGCTGGTGCTGCCATTCAACGACGAGGGACTGGGCGTGATCAGTTTCCGCGCCCATGGCCAAGTGCACGAGCTGCCCGCCCGGCGGGCCAGCGATGTGCAGGACGTCCCCAGCGCTCATTTCGCCACCTGCCGCATCGGGTGGATCGAGAACGGCGTGGCCATCGTGCAACCCACGGCACCATAGCGAGCAGGCCGCCAGCGGCCTGAACGTCATGGGACCGTATCCATTCTTCCTCGGAGTGAACGCATGAACGAATTGCTCGACGGTGGGTTCGGCACGGCGCTGTTTTCGTTGGGCGGCGTGGCCTTTGTGGTGGTCATGTTGCTGTTGCTCGTGGCCACCGTGAAGCAGCTGCTCATCATCGTGCCGCCCAACATGGTGGCGGTCATTACCGGCCGGCGGCGCATGCTTACCGACGGCACCTCGGTCGGCTATCGCGTGGTTCGAGGCGGGCGCACCATCCGCATTCCCATTCTCGAACAGGCGCAGTGGATGACGCTCAATACCATTCCGCTCACCATCAGTGTGCGGAACGCCATTGCGCGTGGCGGTATCCCCATCGACGTGCAGGCGGTGGCCAACGTGAAGATCGCCTCCATGCCCGAGGAGGTGTTCAACAATGCCGTCGAACGCATCCTGGGGAGTGAAAAGCAGGTGGCGGACCTCGCGCAGGAGACCCTCGCCGCCAACCTGCGTGGCGTGCTCTCCACGCTCACGCCCGAAGAAGCCAACGAGGATCGCGTCAAGTTCGAGACGGAGCTCATGAAGGAGGTCACGCGTGACCTGCAGAAGCTCGGACTCCAGCTCGACATGCTGAAAATCCAGAACATCAGCGACGACGCGGGCTACCTGCGCGCCTACGGTCGTATCCGCACGGCCGAGGTGCTGCGTGACGCGCAGATCGCCGAGGCCCGCACCAAGGCCGAGACCGAGCGGGAGCAGGCGCGCTCCACGCAGGAGGCCGACGTGGCCCGGGCGCAGTCGCAGATGCAGGTCGCTGCAGCGCAGAACGAGCTGCGCGTGAAGCAGGCCGAGCTTGATCGCCTGGCGCAGATTGCCGAACGCACGGCGCGCGCCGCGGCCGACGAGGCCCAGGCCAAGGCCGAAAAGGCAGTGGAAGAGGCCCGCGTGGAAGTGACGCGGGTGCGTCTGCAGGTGGAGCAGGTTGAGCCGGCCCGGGCCCGTGCCGAAGCGGCGCGTGCCGAGGCCGAGGCCGCAGCCGCACCGGTCATCGCGCAAGGTGAGGCCCAGGCCAAGGCCCTGCAGGCGGTGCAGCAGCAGATCATGGCGGCTGGCGAATCCGGCCTCATGCTGCTGTATCTCCAGCAGCTCCCGGCCATGATCGAGACGCTCGCCAGCGCCGCCACCGACATCAAGATCGACCGCCTGGTCGTGCTGGATGGCGGAGACGGGCAGGGCACCGCGACCGCTACACAGCAGCGGCTCGGGGCCATGACCAAGTTGCTCGAGGCGGCCTCGGCGCAGTACGGCATCAAGCCTGATGCCTTGCTTCAGGGGCTGGCCGGCAAGCTCATGGGCTCGTCAGCAAGCGAAGACGGCAAGTGAAAAAGCAATCGGCCAACATCACCAAGATGTTGGCCGATTGGTTTTTACGTGTCAGCACTTCAACTGACATCTGAACCAAATCGCAGTCTGGTCCCTCGTGTGCCCCAACTGTTGTCCCGCGGCCCGATGCGATGCCGCTGCTCCAGCAGGGCACTCATGGCGGCCAGCGGTAGTGCATCGCCGTAGTGTCGACCCTGTTGCGCAAAGCACTGCAGCCGCGCGAGGCGACGGGCCTGCTCCGCACTCTCCACGCCCTCGGCCACGACCTCGAGTCCCAGCCCGCGAGCCAGCCGAACCATGCTGGAGACAATGGCCTGGTCGCGTGCATCGGCCAGCAATTGGGATACAAACCGGCGGTCGATCTTGATGCCGTCCACCGGCGCCTCGCGCAGGAACGTGAGCGAGGCGTGACCCACACCGAAGTCGTCCACCACCAGCCGAAGCCCCAGCGACTTGAGCGCGCGCAGGGTGCCCATGGCTGTCTCGCCGTCGATCAGCGTGCTGTTCTCGGTGAGTTCGAGGGTGAGCGCCGGAGCCGGGCAGCCGGTTTCCGACATGATCTGCGCCACGCGCCGGTCAAAGCCGTGTTCGCGCAGCTGCACGGCCGAGAGGTTGACGGCGACGCGCAGGTCATGGCTGGTGCCGAGGGCGCGCCACTGCACGATGGCGCGGCAGGCCTCACGCAGCACCTGTTCACCGATGGGCACGATGAGACCGGTGTCCTCGGCGAGGCTCAGGAAACCATGTGGTCCCTGCAGACCATGTTCGGGGTCGCGCCAGCGCAGCAGGGCTTCCACGGCAATGATGCGGTCGGCCACGACATCGTGGATGGGCTGGTAGTACACCTCCAGTTCGCCTATCTGCATGGCGTTCCGCAGGCGGGCCTCGCGCTTGTGCGTCACCGAGGCCGCGACAACGGGTGGCGGGTCGACCTCGTGCGCTGCCATGAGCGAATCGCCGGGCAGGAGGGCCGCCCGGGCGCGTCGGGTGCGGTACTTCTCGCGGTACATGTCCGAGTCGGCGGCATCCAACAGCTCCTTGGCCGTGGACCCGTCGAGTGGGGACATGGCGCTGCCCACACTCGCCTGGATCACAAGCGGGTCGCCAACGGAAGTTTCCACAGGCTCGCGAAGACGGTCGAGAATGGCCTCCTTCACAAAGGCCACGTCGCGGCGGCTGGTGACATCCGGCAGGAGCACGACAAACTCGTCACCGCCAAGGCGGGCCACCGCGTCGGAGCGGCGTACACACTCCTGCAGACGCACCGCCACGGCACGAAGCAAGGCGTCGCCCAGGGCGTGACCACGCGTGTCGTTGATGGCCTTGAAGCCGTCGAGGTCCACGAAGAGAAGGCCGGTCTTGCGCACGTAGCGGTCGCCGAAGGCCAGGGCGCGCTCGAGTTGATCCAGGAAGAGCTCGCGATTGGCCAACCCGGTGAGCGGGTCGTGGGTCGCGCGGTGCGCCGCCTCGATGCGCGCCGCTTCCAGCGCAGTGAGCTTGCGCTGGCGCTCGATGGCAAAGGCCACCGCGCGGGCCAGTGCGGCCGGCGCCGCGTCGGTCTTGTCGAGGCATTCGTGCGCGCCGGCCCGAAGGGCGCGCAGCGCGAGCGCATCGTCCAGATGCCGGCTGAACACCACCACGGGCACGCCGGGGGCCGCGCCACGCACGCCGGCCAGGCTGGCAATGCCACTGGCGTCGCTGAGTGCGAGATCGAGCAACACCGCATCGGGACGGTCCTGCAGCAACTGCCGAATGGCCTCGGCGAGCGTGTGGACCACCTGACAGGTCACATGCGCACCAAGCCGCTCGGTCAGCGCGCTGACGGAACTGCGCGCGTCGGCGGCGTCGTTGTCTACCAGCAGGACGTGCAGTCTGCTAGGATCGGACGGTGCAGCCGTGATGTGGTCAGGCACGGTGCGGTGGGCGGAGGAAGCAGGGAATCGGGCCGTCGTCTCCACGATACGCTCTGTTTCCACATTCGCCAGTCCCCCGATGAATTGTGACCACCCCGTATTTTTCATCTTTCAGCCCAGAACCGGATGTCTACCGCCACCCCCACTCCCGTTACGACCCCACTGGCTGTCGGTACCGAAGCCCCCGACTTCGCGTTGTCGTCCACCTCGGGCCAGACGGTGAGCCTGTCGAATTTCCGCGGCCAGAAGGCGGTGCTGCTCGCCTTCTTCCCGCTGGCCTTCACCAGCACCTGCACGACCGAGCTGTGTGCCTTTGGTGATGATTTCGACGCCTTCGTCGGCGCCAACGTGGAAGTGCTTCCCATTTCGGTAGATGCGGTTCCGAGTCTCAAGGAATTCCGTAACAAGTACGGGATGAAGGTCGAGCTGCTGTCGGACTTCAAGCGTGAGGCGTCGCGTGCCTTTGGTGTGCTGCGGCCGGACACCTTCTTCTCCGAGCGCGCCTACTTCCTGATCGATGCGCAGGGCATCATTCGCTGGATGCATGTCGAGGAGGCCCTGGGACAGCGCCGAGAGAATGCGGAAATTCTCGCGGCAATTCAAAACGTGATCGGTTGATTTCCACATCCCACGGACGCAGCTGTGCGTCGCGTCCGTGAGTCACGTTTCTGAACAAAGCGGGGTGTCGTGGATAAACACGACACCCCGTTCCTGTTGCTGCAACTGCCGAGAGGTAACGCGTCGATCAGGCCGTCGCGGTCTCGGTGCTGGCCTCGCTTGTCACAGCGGGCGACTGCACACTCACCGGTACACGGCGGGGCTGAGCGGGCGCCAGCTTGGCCACCCGCACGGTCAGCACGCCGAGGTCATACTCGGCCTGAATGCTCTGCAGGTCGGCGGTCTTGGGCAGGCGGAACTGCCGGACGAACTGCCCCTGCGTTGTCTCGCTGATCAGCATACGCTCACCTTCCGCCCGCTCGCGGCCGGCTCGCTCACCGCGCACCGTCAGCACGCCGTCTTCCGCCAGCACCTCAAGGCGGTCGGCGGGAATGCCGGGGACATCGAGCGCGATCGTAAAGCCCTGTTGATCCTCGCGGGCCTGTACGGCTGGCTGCCACGACGCGGCCGGGCGGCCGGCAAAGACCTCCTCGAACAGGCGATCCATTTCGCGGCGGATGGCGGTTACCGGGGCGGGAGACACAGCGGGAATGCGGTAGTAGGTCATGGGATCCTCTGATGGTTGTGGATCGTGGAGATTTGTGATTGGAGATTGGACGCCTGGGCGGCGTCGCCAATGGTCAGGAGGGGCAGGCACTGTGCCACCGTTGCTGGGTCGGATTGGCAAGCGAGGTTTTGTGTCGGCTGCCAATCAGGCGCCTGGCCTGTCGAATCGGCGGAGCGGCGAATTGCTTTGGTTCGGACTCCCGGAAATAGTGATGGATAGGGCGCAATCACTTTCGGTCAGCTTGTCCGGTCCAATACCGATGCGTAGCTTGCCATCATGCTGCTCGCCGCGACCGTTCCCCAGCTCCTGCGTCACCTCGCCGATGCCACCGAGGTCAGTGAAGGGTTGGCGCAGATGCTGGCGCAGCTCGGGCGCGACCTCGAGGCGGAACGGGTGGCGTTGGAGTTCGCCGACGGACGTACGCGGAACATTGCGTGGCGTGCCGAGGGCGCAGGTGCCAGCGTAGGTGCCAGCGCAGGTGCCAGCGCCGGTGCCAGGACAGCCGCCGGCGCAGCGGCGCTGCCGCTCGCGCAACCCCTGCAGTTGGCGGTGACCGCCGCCGGCCAGGGTTTGGCCAGCCTGCTGGTCCATCGCGAGCGGCCGTTCGACAGCGACGAGCAGACGCTGCTGCAATCGGTTGCCGACTTGTGCGCCGTGGCCCTCGCCCGCGAGGCGCATCGCCGTGATCTCGAGGCTCAGGTGTCCGATCGCATGCGCGAGGTCGCGCAGCAGCGCGCCTTCATCGAGTGCATCGTGGACTCGCTGCCGCACGGGCTGTATGTGGTAGACCGCGACTACCGCATCCACGCCTGGAACCGCAAGCGTGAGACCGGCATGCAGGGTGTCTCGCGCATTGATGCCGTGGGTCGCTCCATTTTCGAGATTCTGCACCGCCAGCCGGCCGGCCTGCTCAAGCGGGAGTTCGACGAGGTCTTTGCCAACGGCCAGTTGCAGCAATTCCAGATGGAAAGCAACGCTTTCGGCGACATGCGCACCTACCGCATTTCCAAGATCCCCATGCGGCTGGGCGGCGGCGCGGTGACGCACGTCATCACCATTGGTGAGGACATCACCGATTGGAAGGCGGCGCTCGATCGCACGGCCCAGGCCGAGAAGCTGGCAGCACTGGGGCAACTGGCAGCGGGCGTCATGCACGAGATCAACAACCCTTTGGCCACCATTGCGGCCTGCGCCGAGTCGCTGTCGCTGTCCGGGGAGCTGGGGGATGCGGCGCCGCCGTCGGGCGAGTTGCTGCGCATCATCGATCTCGAGGTGCAGCGCTGCAAGAAAATCGTGAACGGCCTGCTCGATTTCTCGCGCCCCAAGGCGGTTGGGCGGGAGCTCTTCGATCTCAATGCGGTGGTGCAGCAGGGGCTCTTCCTGTTGCAGCATCACCCGCGCTTCAAGCGCATCAAGCTGGTCACCGACCTCGAGACCAGTGTCCCGCTCCTGGTGGAAGGTGACAGCGATCAGCTGGTGCAGGTGCTTATTGCACTGGCCATGAACGCGCTCGATGCCACGCCCGAGCAGGGGCACGTCACCATTCGCACACGCGCCGACCACGATGACGCCGGGCGCCGCATGGCGCAGCTCGACGTCGAAGACGAGGGGCCGGGGGTGCCGCGTGCGCTGCAGGCCAAGGTGTTCGAACCATTCTTTACGACCAAGCCGCCGGGACAGGGGACTGGGCTGGGTCTCGCCATCTGCTATGGCATCGTTTCCGACCATGGGGGGACGCTGGCGCTGGTCTCTCCCGAGGGGCAGGGGGCCACGTTCCGTGTGTCCCTGCCGCTGCGTTCGGCCGATGCGGGGGAACTGCGTGCATGACCATGATCACACCGTCCGCAAGCACGTCATCGCCTGAACCGACCCCCGCTGCGCTGGGGTCGCCGGTGCGCGTGCTCATTGCCGAAGACGAAACACACCTCGGCACCATTCTCGAGCAGTTCCTTCTGGCGCGCGGTTTTCAGGTGAGCATCGTGCGTGATGGCCGCACCGCGCTGGAGCGTTTGCGCACCGAAGCCTTTGACGTCGCGCTGCTCGACGTGGTCATGCCGGAACTCGACGGGCTCGAGGTGCTGCGTCAGGTGCGCGAGGAGCCGCTCCCGCCGGAGATCATTGTCATTACCGGCAACGGCACCATCGAAACGGCCATCGCCGCGCTCAAGCTGGGGGCCTACGATTTTCTGTCCAAGCCCTATCGCATGGCGGAAATCGAAGTGCTGGTGCGGCGCGCCTGGGAAAAGCGCATGCTGGCGCGCGACAATGTGGTGCTGCGCTCGCAGCTCGATCGCCAGGCGCCTGCGCCGGTGTTCCTCACGCAGTTTGCGCCCCTGCTGGCCGTGCGACACATGCTCACCAAGGTGGCGGCCAGTACCTCACCCGTGCTCATCACCGGCGAGTCCGGCACCGGCAAGGACCTGGTGGCGCGGCTCCTGCACGCCGAGGGAGGCCGGCCGTCGGGGCCGTTCATTGCCATCAATTGCGCCGGCCTTGAGGAATCGCGACTCGAGCTCGAACTCTTTGGTGTGGAGAAGGGAGCCTATCCGGGCGCAGAGCAGCGCAAGCTCGGACTCTTCGAACTCGCGGCCGGCGGCACGCTCTACCTCGATAACGTCGGCGACCTCGATCTCAAGCTGCAGGGCAAGCTGCTGCGGGCGCTCGAGACCGGAAGCTTCTTCCGCGTCGGGGGCACCCAGCAGGTGGCCGTTGATGTGCGCGTGGTCGCCTCCACCACGCGCGATCTCAGTCGCATGGTGCAGGCCGAGACGTTTCGTGATGACCTGCTGCATCGCATCAACACCATTCGCATTGCGCTGCCGCCGCTACGCGATCGGGCCACCGACATCGCGCCCCTGGCTCGCCACTTCCTCGAGCTCCTCGCTCCACGCGCCGAACAGGGCCGACCGGCGCTGCGGCTCTCCGACGACGCGGTGGCCGCGCTCGAGCGCTACCGCTGGCCGGGCAACGTGCGCGAGCTGCGCAACGTGATGGAGCGGGCTGCGCTGCTGGCCACGCACGACACCGTGCAGGCCGGCGACCTGCCGCTTGGCACCGATGTGGGCGCGGCCGCGCGCCCCACGCCGGTGCAGGGGACCGCCCGTATTCCCGAGCCGGCGCCGATGGCGGCCACGATGACGACCACGATGACGAGTACGATGACGGCATCCGCGCCGAACGCCGGCGAGGTGCTTTCACTGGGCGAGCTCGAAAAGCGCCACATTCACGACGTGCTCGAACGCACCAACTGGCATCAGGGCCGCGCGGCGGACCTGCTGGGCATTTCGCCCAAGACCCTCTATCGCAAGATTCGCGAGTACGGCTTTGCGCGCCCGGGTGGGCGCAGCATCTGATCGCGTGCCTCCCACATCATGAAGATTCTCGTCATCGAGGACGATCCGACCGTCGGCGAGTTCGTGCGCCGCGGGCTCGAAGAGCAGCGCTGGCACGCGGACCTGTGCAACAACGGGCTCGAGGGTGAACGGCTGGCCTTGAGCCAGCCCTATGATCTCATCATCCTCGACATGCGGTTGCCCGGGCGCAACGGACTCGACGTGCTGCGCACCCTGCGCACGCGTGGCTTCGAGCGTCCGGTGCTGGTGCTCACCGCGCAGGACGCCGTGGACGCCAAGGTGGAAACCCTGCGTGCCGGCGCCGACGACTACGTCACCAAGCCCTTCGCCTTCGAGGAGCTGCTGGCGCGCGCCGAAGCCCTGCTGCGGCGTCCGCGTGCCATGGCCAGTCCCCAGCTCAAGGTCGGCGACCTCGAGGTGGACCTTGGGACGCGCGAGGTGCATCGGGCCGGCACGCAGATCGAGCTCACGCCCAAGGAGTTTGCGGTGCTCGAGTATCTCATGCGTCACGCCGGACGGGTCATGAGCCGCACGCTCATCACGGAGTACGCCTGGGGCTATCACTTCGATCCCGGCACCAACATCGTGGACGTGGTCATCAACCACCTGCGCAAGAAGATCGATGCGCCACACGAAAAGAAGCTCATCACCACGGTGCGTGGGGTGGGCTACATGATTCGCGCGTAAATGGCCACGCTGCGCATCGGCACGCCGTCCATCCGTGCGCAGCTCACCCTCGCGTGGACCGCCGCCATGGTGGCCACGCTGGTCGTGTTTGCCGGCACGCTGCTGGTGGTGCGCCGCCAGTTGCTGCTCGAGGAGCATGAGCTGCGCGTGCAGCGGCGTGCGGATCAGGTGGTACTGGCCATTGATGTGGCGCGTCGCACGGGAACCGAGCCCCTCTTCGCGCAGAACGACCCGCTGGCCGGTCCCAGCATCGGCCAGCGCATGAGCGCCTTCCTGTCGCTCATTGAAGGCTATGTGCTGGTGCAGGACAGCTCAGGTTACGACATCTACGCCTCGCCGTCGGTGCGCGCGCTGTCCACGTCGGACCGTGATCGGTTTTCCACGGCGGCGCGCGCCTCGCGTCCCGGGCCGGGCAGCCCGCGGGTCGCGTTGTTCAGCGATGATCTCATGCTCGCCACGCGCGATGTCCGCCTGAGCGACAAGGACCGCTATCGTGTGTACGCCGCGCTGACCACGCGCGACATCAACCTCACGCCGCCCGAACTCGTGGGGCCGATGCTCACCATCGCGCCCTTCCTGCTCATGCTCTCCGTGGGCTTTGCGTACGTCATTGCCGGTCGTGCCTTCCGGCCCATCGATCGCATCATCGATCAGGTGGAAGCCATCACCGACGGCCGCTCGCTGCATCGCCGCCTCGTCATCGGTGCGGCCGGCGAGGAACTCGCGCGCCTGTCGGTCACGCTCAACGCCTTCATCGAGCGCATTGACCTGTCGTTCGGCGCGCTGCGTCGCTTCACCGCTGATGCCAGCCACGAACTCAAGACGCCGTTGGCGGTCATGCGGGCCGACGTGGAGCGGTCCATGATGCCGACGGTAAGCGAGGAGGAGCGGGCCGTGGCGCTCGAGGAGGCGCTGCAGCAGGTCACGCGCATGGCGGATCTGGTGGACTCGCTGCTCACACTCGCGCGCGCGGACGAAGGGCGCTTCGAGGTCTATCGCGAGCCCATCGAACTCGCACCGCTGGTGCGGGAGGTTGTGGAGACCGCACGTCTGCTGGGCGAGGAGAACGAGCTGCGCATCATTGCCACCCAGCTCGACAACGCCGAGGTGCTCGGCGATGTGGTGCGGCTCCGGCAGTTGTTCCTCAATCTCGTTTCGAACGCCATCAAGTACACGCCGAAGGGCGGGGAAGTGGAGATCGCACTCGTGCGTGGCGAGGCCGAGGTGACGCTGTCCGTGCGGGACTCGGGTATCGGTATTGCCGCGGCCGACCTGCCGTATGTGTTCGAGCGCTTCTGGCGCGCGGACCGGGTGCGCTCGCGGGCCAGCGAACGTGGCGGATTCGGCCTGGGGCTCGCCATTTCGCAGTGGATTGCCCAGGCGCACAGCGGACGCCTGGAAGTCCAGTCGCGTCTGGGGCGGGGCAGCACGTTCACGCTGACGCTGCCTCTGGCCGGTTCGCCGGGATCGGGAATGACGGGCGAGTATCAGTCGGTGGTCAACCTGCGGGATGAGCCGATTGATCTCCACGGAACACTAACCTCGGATTAATCCGATCCTAATCTTTCTTCCATTGCCCGCTCATGTCCGGAACGTAGGTTCGGCCTGTCAGCTCCGGATAGCCCGTCCGGTCGCGACGTTCGTAGCCCGTACCCCGGACCAGCGAGATGTTCAACAACCTGATCGAGTCTCAGGCCAAGAAGCAGAAGCGCGCCGGCGGGTCCTTCATGTCCATCGTGGTGCACACCGCCGTCGTTGCCGCGCTCATCGCGGTTACGAAGGGCGCGGGCGCCGTGATGGAGGAAGAGAAGGTCGAGAAGGTGGAGTTCGTCGAGGTGAAGAAAGACGAACCGAAGCCGCCCGAGCCTGAGAAGGCCCCGCCGCCGCCTGACGCTGTGGCCGCCCCGCCGCCGCCGAAGGGTTTCCAGGTGCTTTCTGCGCCCATCGAAATTCCCAACGTTATCCCGGAAATCGACCTCTCCAAGAAGGTGACGGATGAGGCGGACTTCTCCGGCAAGGGTGTGGCTGGTGGTATCGCCAAGGGTGTCGAAGGTGGCAAGGGTCCCGTCATTCAGAATGCGGACCAGCCCTACTTCGACTTCCAGGTGGAAAAGCCGGTGGTCATGGCGCCTGGCTCGCAGGGTCCGGCCTATCCCGACATGCTCCGCACGGCGGGCATCGAGGGCACCGTACTCGCGCAGTTCGTCGTCGACACGACGGGTCGGGCCGAGATGAACACGTTCAAGGCCCTCAAGTCGGACAACGATTTGTTCACCAACGCCGTGAAGAATGCGCTGCAGCGCATGCGCTTCCTCCCCGCTGAAGTGGGTGGTCGCAAGGTGAAGCAGCTCGTGCAGCAGCCGTTCCAGTTCTCGCTCAACCGCTAAGCGGTTCCGTCACCAAACACACATCAGGAGATAGGCAGATGGGCATGGATATCATGGACCTTTGGCACGAGATGGGTTGGTTTGCCAAGGGTATCGTTTGGACGCTGCTGATCATGTCGGCCTACTCGACCGGTATCATCATCCAGAAGTGGTGGCAGATGCGGAAGGCGCAGGGCGAGACGCGCAAGTTCGCCCCGGAGTTCTCGCAGTTCCTCGAGGAAGACAACCTCACGGAAGCCATCAAGCTCGCCGAAGGCTACAAGAAGTCGCATGTCGCCCGCGTGCTCGGTGGCGCGCTCGGCGAAATCCGTCCGCTCATCCAGGACGGCTCGGTCACGGTGGCCGACATCAACTCGGCCGAGCGTGCCGTTGAGCGCGAGATGCTCATGACGATCGTCGACCTCAAGCGCGGCCTCGGCGTGCTCGCGACGGTTGGTGCCACGGCGCCGTTCGTCGGTCTCGTCGGTACGACGATGGGTATCGTGAACTCCTTCACGGCCATGTCCACGTCGGGCGCTGGTGGTATCTCCTCGATGGCGGCCGGTATCGCCGAAGCCCTCATCACGACGGCCATCGGTATCGGCGTCGCCATTCCCGCGGTGTGGGCGTTCAACTTCTTCCAGACGAAGATCGACAACCTCACGGCCGAGATGACGTACACGTCGAAGGAAATGATCGACTACCTCATCAAGGGTGTGTCGGGTGAGTTCGGTCGCTCGCGCTTCACGCGTGAGTTCAACACGGCCGGCCAGACGCCGATCTCGAAGTAACCAACGTCGGTCCAGCGACGCGCGCCCACATCCGGGCGCGCGGACGCCGGGCGAGAGTCAAGGAGTTACGCCATGGGTATGAGCGCAGGCGGCGGGGGCGGCGTAAAGGCCGATCCCAACGTCACGCCCATGATCGACGTGATGCTGGTGCTCCTCATCATCTTCATGATCACGATCCCGCAGATCAACGCGGGCTTCACGGCGGTTCCGCCCGAAGGGCAGAACCTCAAGCCGCATCCGGAAGAAGATGGGGACCAGGTACTCGGCATTGACGATCAGGGCCAGTACTACCTGAACAAGAAGCCCATCCGCAACGAAGATCTCGAAGCCGCGGTGCGTGAGATCTACGGCGTGGAAGGACGCGATGACTACATCATGTACGTGAAGGCCCACAAGGACCTTCAGTACCTCAAGGTCATCAACGCGATGGATGTGTTGTCGCGCGGCGGTGTGCGCGTGGCGGCCCTCATCACGGAACAGGCACCGGGTACCGAATCGCTCGTCGAGAGCGATCGTATCCGTCCGGGAGGCAACTGACCATGGGTATGTCCGCAGGTGGCGGCGGCGGCGGTCTCAATAACGAGATCAACGTGACGCCCATGATCGACGTGCTCCTGGTGCTGCTGGTGATCTTCATGATCATCGTGCCGATGAGCCGCAAGGCCATTGACACGCAGTTGCCGGATCCGAACCCGCAGCCGGCTCAGCCGAACGTGGCGCCGGATCAGATCGTTCTCGAGATCACGGCCGATGGCGAATACGCCATCAACAAGGAGCCGGTGGAAAAGGCGCAGCTCTTCAACCGCCTCAAGTCCATCTACGACCCGCGCCCCGAGAAGATCATCTTCGTCAAGGGTGACACCATGACGACGTACGCGAACGTCGTGTGGGCCATGGACCAGGCGCGCGGTGCCGGCGTCAAGGTCATCGGTGTCGCGCCCAAGTAAGGCGATCCACGCACACCATTTCGGCCCAAGTGCACGAAACACGGCACTCTGAGCCATCGAACGGTGTTTGATACGGCGGGCGAACCCATTCGGGCGCGCCCGCCGTATTACTTTGCCGTACACCGTTTCGACAGGACCTGACGCCTTCTCCCCGCTCGAACGACATGGCTTCACTTACTCCCGATCCAGGCGGCCTGCCGCTGCCGGTTGGTGGCCCACCTGGCGACGATACGCAGGCACAGGGCCGACCCCGGTATCGTCCGCCGATCGGATTGCCACTCTCCCGTCAGCGACGCGCGGCCAACTTTCTGCTTGCCGCCGTACTGCACGCGCTCATCATTCTGCTGCTCATTGTGCCCTTCACGTCCCCTGAGCTGCTGGCCACGGTGCTGGGTGCTGGTGGACCAGGGCCCGCAGGTGGTGGGGGAGGCGGCAATCGCGGCACGGGTGGACAGGTCAAGCAGGAGCGACTGCAGTTTGTACGCGTAGCGCCGGCTCCCACGCCGCCACCGGTCCAACGGCCTCCCGAGGTCAAGCCCGTCATTCCGCCGCTGGTCCCGCCGCCGCAGCCCAAGCCGGAGCCCCAGCCCACCCCGCAGCCGGCGGTCACTCAGCCGGCTGCCGCCACGTCGGGTGAGGTGAAGAGCGAAACCGTGGGCACCGGCGGCGGCTCCGGAAATGACGGCAGTTCGGGCAGTGGCCCGGGCAGTGGCGGTGGTGTGGGTTCCGGCATCGGCACGGGCCGTGGCAGTGCCGTTGGGCCGGGGACCGGCGGCGGGACGGGTTCCGTCTATCCGCCGGCTCCTACTGAGCTCTTTTTGCCGCCGCTCCCCGTGCCCAACAAGGCCAAGGGCACGATCGTGGTAGTGTTTGATGTCGATTCCACGGGCAAGGTCATAGACCTCTCATTCCCGCCCACCAAAGACGGCAATTACAATCGCAAGTTGCGCGAGGCGCTGGCCGCCATTCGCTTTCGCCCCGCGGTCAACGCGCAGGGCGTCCCCATTCGCGCCAAGACCGAGATTACCTACTCGCTGTGAGTGGTGCAGTGCGGGTACACGAGTGTAGCTTCCGCTGCGCCTACCCCTCCTCCCACCCACAGTAGACAACATGGGGCTGTTCGCTCGAAAGCCGATTGCCGCTGTCACGGACAGTGAGCACGGCATGCGCCGCACGCTTGGCGCCGGTGACCTCATCATGCTGGCCATCGGTGCTGTCATCGGTGCCGGTATCTTCTCCTCCCTGGGCACCGCCGCTGCCGGCGAGACGCTCGCTGACGGCACCATCGTGCGCTACGGCGCCGGTCCCGCGCTCGTGCTGTCCTTTGTGCTGCTTGGAGCCGTGTGCGGTCTGGCGGCGCTGTGTTATGCCGAGCTGGCCTCCATGATTCCGCAGGCCGGCAGCGCTTACGCGTATTCCTACGCCACCCTCGGTGAAGTGGTGGCCTGGATCGTGGGCTGGGCCCTCATACTCGAATACGCCGTCGGCAATGTCGCCGTGGCCATCGGTTGGGCTGGCTACTTCAATTCGCTGCTGTCGGGATTTGGCCTCGACCTGCCTGGCTGGCTCACCCATGGCTATTGGAACGTGAAGGCCAGTGGTGACCCGGCCGTTCGGCAATTGCTTGATACGGCGCCGCGCATCGGACCCATTCCGGTGCTGGTCAATCTGCCGGCCTTTGGTATCGTCGCCGCCATCACCGTGTTGCTCATGCAGGGCGCGAAGGAAAGCACGCGCGCCAACAACATCATGGTGGTGCTCAAGCTGCTGGTGCTGGCGCTCTTCGTGATCGTGGGCGCCATGCACATCGATCCGGCCAACTACAAGCCGTTCGCGCCCAACGGATTCCTCGGCATTCACCAGGGCGCGGCCATCGTCTTCTTTGCGTATATCGGCTTCGACGCCATTTCCACGGCCGCCGAGGAAACGCGCGACCCGCAGCGCAACCTGCCCATCGGAATTCTGGGTGGACTCGCGGTGTGCACGCTCATCTACGTGATTGTGGGCCTCGTGGCCACCGGCCTCGTGCCCTACGATCAGCTTCGCAGTTCCGACCCGCTGGCCAAGGCGCTGTCGCTGGCCGGTCTCGATACGGCCAGCTGGATTGTGGCCGCGGGTGCCGTGGTGTCCATGTCGGCGGTGCTGCTGGTGTTTCAGTACGGCCAGCCGCGCATCTTCTACGCCATGGCTCGTGATGGTCTGCTGCCGCCCTTTGCCGCCAAGCTCGATCCCAAGACGCGCACGCCCAAGGTCACCACACTCATCACCGGCGTGTGTGTGGCCCTTGGTGCGCTCGTGGCCGACGATGCGGCCACCTATGACCTGACCAACATTGGTACACTCGCCGCGTTCTCGGTGGTGTGCATTGGCGTACTGGTGCTGCGCATTCGGGAACCCGATCGCCCGCGGCCCTTCCGCGTACCCTTTGTCTGGGGCGTGACGCTGCTGGGCGCGGGTGCCTGTGTGTTCGTCATGCGCGGTCTGCCGTCGTCTGCCTGGGTGGCCTTTGCCGTCTGGATGGCCATCGGCCTCGCGTTCTACTTCGCCTACGGCTACCGCCACTCGGTGCTGCGTCGCCCGAAGTCCGGCGCGTCGTCCTGAGTTCTTCCGCGATACCTCCTTCCTGACATGGCTCACCTCTCCTCCGCCACCAACACGACCGCCCCCGCCAAGAAAGGCTTCCTTGGCATCGGCTTCACGGGCTGGATCGTGATCTCGATGATTGTGGGCATCCTCATCGGATGGCTCGCGCCCGACTTCGCGCCAAACCTCAAGCCCTTCGCCAACATCTTCCTGCGCATGATCAAGTCGCTGATCGTGCCGCTGCTCTTCAGCACCCTGGTGGTGGGCATCGCGGGACATGGCGACGACATGAAGAAGGTGGGCAAGCTGGCGCTGCGCTCCATCATCTACTTCGAGGTGGTGACCACACTGGCGCTGGCCATCGGCCTCATTGCCGTGAATGTGGCCAAGCCGGGTGTGGGGCTCCAGATCGCGCCGGACGCGAGCAGCGAAGAATTCCAGGCATTGGCTGGCAAGACGCCCACGTTTGCGTCGGTGCTCGAGCACACGGTGCCCCAAAGTTTCTTTGAGGCGGCGGCACAGAACGAGGTGCTGCAGATCGTGTTCTTCGCCATCATCTTCGCGGTGGCGCTGGCACGCGTGGAGGGACCGTCCAAGACGGTCATGCTCGATTGGCTGCAGTCGCTCAGCGACATCATGTTCAAGTTCGTCGGCATCGTCATGGCCTATGCGCCCATCGGTATCGGCGCGGCCATCGGTGTGACCGTGGGCAAGAGCGGTCTCGATGTCATGATCAATCTGGCCAAGCTGGTGGGCACGCTGTACGTCTCGCTCATCATCTTCGTGCTCATCGTGCTGGTGCCGACGGCGCTGATCTTCCGCATCAACCTCAAGCGCTTCTGGGCGCTGGTCAAAGAGCCCTGGCTCATCGCGTTCTCCACGGCGTCGTCGGAGGCGGCGTTCCCGCAGGCCATGCAGGCCATGGAGAAGTTCGGGGTACCGCGGCGCATCGTGTCCTTCGTGCTGCCCACCGGCTACTCGTTCAATCTCGACGGCAGCACGCTCTATCTGGCCATCGCATCCGTGTTCGTGGCCCAGGCAGCCGGCATCGATATGCCGCTGAGCCAGCAGTTGCTCATGATGCTCACGCTCATGCTCACGTCGAAGGGCGTGGCGGCCGTGCCGCGCGCCTCTCTGGTCATTCTCTCCGGCGCCTTGGCCCAGTTTGGCCTGCCGCTCGAGGGCATTGCCGTCATTCTCGGCGTCGATGCCGTGATGGACATGGCGCGCACCTCGGTCAACCTGCTGGGCAACTGCCTCGCCACGGCTGTCATGGGCCGCTGGGAGGGCGAGCTCAAGGAACCCGAGCCGGAGACGGCGGCCGCCTGATCGCAGTCGACGTAGAACGGCCTTGTCGCGGATGACGCGGATTGGGCGGCAACTACACGGATAAGAAGACGACTGAAGGGCGCGTGTTCGCAATTTTCCTCTGCGAACTCTGCGCCCTTCATTTCTCGGCGTGAGCCGTTAGCGGTCTCGCGGTGGAAACGAGTGGCCGTGCAGCAGCTTGATCGTCAACCTCTCACGCTCCCAGTTCGCGCAGACGTTTGTACAGCGTGGTGCGTGTAATGCCCAGAATGCGCGACGCCTCACTCACATTGCCATCACAGGCGCGCATCACTGCCGCCACGTGCTGGCGTTCCACCTCGGCCAGCGTGCGCAGCACCACGCCGGTCTCGCTGGGCCCTGTCGGGGTTGAGACACGCTGGGCCGGCTCGCTCCACACCTGACGCAGGGCATTCGCCGTCAGCACGTCGCTCTCGCCGCTGTGCAGCGCCGCCATGGTCAGGCAGTCCTCGAGTTCCGGCAGGTTGCCACGCCATGGCAGCGCCGCCAGCAGGTCGGCCGCTTCCTCGCTCAGGCGTTCCGGGCCGGCACCCGTGCGCGCAAACTGCTGGCGCAGCACCACGCGCGCGACGGCCGCCAGCCCGTCGCGTCCGCGCGCCCGAAGCGGCGGCACCACCAGCGGCATGGGCGCAAACAGATGCATCAGATCACGGTCGAGCTGCTGCGTGGCTTCCTCGAGCGAAAGCCGACTGCTGACCACCAGGCGGGCACGCGACGGCATGTCCGCGTTTCGCCCACCCTCGGGCGACGAACCGAAATGCCGAGCCAATCGGGCCTGCGCAGACAGTGGCAGCGACTCCACGAGATGAATGAACATCGTGCCGCGGCGCGCCAGGTGCACCAGGCCACGATCACTGTCCAGGCCGTCACCACCGCTCTCACCAAACAGCCGTGCGACCGCCTCGGCCGGCGACTTCTGCGCCGCATTGAGCCGCAGCAGCGGTTCCCATGGGCCGTCGGCGAGACGGTGCAGCATGGAGGCCGCCAACTGCTTGGCCGTGCCCGCCTCACCCAGCACCAGCAAAGGGCTGCGCTTGCGCGCGAGAATCTGGAGCAGCCGTGCAACCGGTGGCGTGAGCACCGCCTCCACCGACGGCGCATCGAGCTCTGATTGCGCCGCGGTGAGTCGGTGCTGTCGCAGCAATTGCGCGTGCGCCAGCGCCTTGTCCACCGTCAGCCGCAGCGTTTCGCGATCGTAGGGCTTGGTGAGATAGTCTTCCGCGCCCTCGCGCATCGCACGAACCGCAACCGTCACCTCGTCGTGGCCTGTGAGCATGATGACACAGGCATCGGGGTCGAGGCGACGCAATTGGGCCAGCACGGCAAAACCGTCCAATGGGCGCATGCTCACATCGAGGATGACCACGTGTGGGTCATGCGCCTGATACAACGCCGCCGCTTCCTCGGCATGCGTGGTGGTGATGACCTGATACGCCGTGTTGCGAAACGACGCCACGATGCCGGCCACGATGGCCGGATCATCGTCCACAATCAGCAGGCGGGCGTCGGTCACGCGGGCGGCCTCAAGCGACTTCCATGCCCAGCAGACGACGGGCCCGGCGCACGGCACCGCGTGCGGCATCCACCTCGTCGTTGCGAATCATGGCGCCCGGCACCGCACTCTTGAGACGCTGCTCGAGTCGCTTGCGCACCAGCGAACCACGCGAGAGCAAACCGCCGGAGAACGCCACGGGAATGGCGGCGCGCTCGTCCACGAAGCAGCGCCGCGCGAGCGTGCGCACATGCAGCGCGAGTTCTTCCACGCAGAAGCTGATGAGCGCGTTGGCCCGCAGGTCGCCGCTGGCCGCCACCTGCAGAATCACGGGCGCAAGCTGCGCAAAGGTGCCGGGCGTGGCGGCCGCCGCCCACGGAATGACGTCATCGAGCTGTTCGAGCTCGAGCGCGGTGAGAATGGCACCGGTGAGGGCCGTCTCGGGTTCGCGGCCATCCTGCGCGGCCGTGACCACACTGAGTGCCTTGCGGCCGAGCCACGCCGCGCTGCCCTCGTCTCCCACGTTGGGGCCCCAGCCGCCGCAGCGTTCGATACGACCATCGGGCGCCTTGGAGAAGGCCACGCTGCCTGTGCCGGCAATGAGCAGCACGCCTGCGGAATCGCCAAAGGCGTCGTCCATGGCAATGGTGGCATCGGCCTGTACCGACACGTCGTCGGCAATGCGTCGCTGCGCCAATGCCGACCAGAGCGCCTGCGCTGCCCGCTCCTGACCGGCGCCGGCCACACCCACGACACATACGGCCGGCCTCGTGTCCGTGCGCTCCGCCGACGCCAGCGCCTCACCGATCAACGCCTTGATGATGTCGGCTGCCGCATGTTCCTGGCCGGGACGCAGCGCCGTCGCGCCGCCTTCCACTCGCGCCAGGACAACGCCGTTGGCATCACTCAGCAGCACCCGCGTGCGGCTGCCGCCTCCATCAACCCCAACGACCAGCGGCGTCGGATCCAGTGGTCCCGCACTCATCACGCGTTCCTCGAAACAGGAGAGCCAGCCCCGTCAGCTGACGAGGGAATGAACGACATCAGCACACCCGTGGTGAATGTCAGGGTGGTGCCGATCAGCACATACCACGGCCAGGCAATGACGGTAAACGGCGCCAGGGTGGGCGCCAGCGCCGGGAACCAGCCGCTCAGTGCCTTGGCAAACACCACGAAGCTCATGGTACCGATGCCCACCACCATGCCGGTAATGGCATCACGTTGCTTCGCCCGCGGCACCAGCATGGCGAGAAAGAATGCGCCAAGCAAGCCGCCATAGGTGAACGAGGCAATCGACAGCGCGATCGTCACCACCGGTGTGCCTTCGTTCTTGTACAGCATGGCGCCGCCAAGAAGAATGGCCGCCCACAGAAGGGTGAACAGCTTGCCCACCCGCAACACGCCCGGATCTTCGGCACGCTTGCCGGTCAGCGGCAGATACAGATCGTGCAGCGACGCCGCCGCCAACGAGTTGAGCGCGCCACTCACGGTACTCATGGCCGCCGCAAGAATGGCGGCAATAACCAGGCCCGTCAGGCCGGACGGCATCACTTCCACGATGAATCGCGGGAAGATGGCGTCCGGTCGCGCAAAGGCTTCGCCCTGATAGAACGCAAAGAGCCCGATGCCGATGAACAGGAACATCGTGAACTGCGCAAACACCACGAGGCCGCTGCCCATGAGCGCCTTGCGGGCGTCGGTCAACGAGCCCGACGCCATGAGGCGCTGCACGATCAGCTGGTCGGCGCCGTGCGAGGCCATGGACAGAAAGCCACCACCAATCAGGCCAGCCCACAGCGTGTGCGGTCGATCGATGCCGGAGTAGGTGTCGAGCCACTGCAGTTTGCCCTGGCCGCGCGCGCCATTCAGGATGGCGGTCCAGCCACCTTCCACGCCCTCGCCCAGCAGCCACAGCGCCGCCACGCCACCCAGCACGTACACACCTGTCTGCACGACGTCGGTCCACACCACCGCGCGCATGCCGCCGTGGTATGTGTACAGCACCGTGAACGCGCCGAGAATCAGAATGGACAGCGGCCCCACATACTCGGGCGGCACCACCGGCCCGATGATGAGGCCAATGGGAATGGCGGTGGCGAAGACGCGCACCGAATCACCAAAGGCGCGCGTCGCCATGAACACCACCGACGCAAAACGTCGCGTGCCAAGACCGAAGCGGCGCTCGAGCAGGGCGTAGGCCGTGACCAGCTCGCCCTGGTAGTAACGCGGCAGCAGCGTGTAGGAGATCACCACGCGACCCAGGATGTAGCCGGCCGCCACCTGCAGAAACGACAGATTGCCGACGTAGGCCAAACCGGGAATCGAGATGAAGGTGAGCGCGCTCGTTTCGGTGGCCACCACCGAAAACAGAATGGCCCACCAGGGAATGCGCTGACTGGCCACGAAGTAGTCGCGCGCATCCTTCTGATCGCGGCCCAGCCAGATGCCGAGCCAGGTGGTGCCCACCAGATAGGCGATGAGCACCAGCCAGTCGAGGCCCGTGAAGCCGCCGCTCATCGCGACGCCTCCACGGAGCACACCAGCCGCGACTCAGCCCGACGCCAGCCGTCAGGCGATGACATACGCCTCCATCGCGAAGTACTCGGCCAATCCCAGCTGGTCGAGCTGCGCGGCAGTGGTCTTGTTGCGCTGTTCCACGCGCTGCCAGAACTCGCGCTCGTCCTGACCGGGGAAGGGCGCCGAGTCCTTCTGCGACTGGTGCTTGAAGATGGCCTGGATCTTGATGGTCAGCTCTTCCTGGGAGAGCGGCACCAGTACCGTGGCTTCCGTGATGGGCCACTCCTGCCACGCGCCGCGATAGAGCCAGATCTCGGGACGCTTGGCGGCCAACTCGCCCACATAGACTTCGGCCACCGCGCGATCGATGGCTTCCTTGCACATGCGGTGCGTGCCGTGCGGGTCGGACAGGTCGCCGGCCACGAAGATCAGGTCGGGCATCTGCTCGCGCAGCAAGTCCGCCACGATGGCCACGTCCGCGGGACCGATGGGGTCCTTGCGCACCTTGCCCGTCTGATAGAAGGGCAGGTTGAGGAAGCGCGCGTTGTCCTTGGTGAGACCCATGACTTCGATGCCGCTCACCGCTTCCGATTCGCGGATGATGCGCTTGATGTCCTGCACCTCCGGGATGTCCACCTGACCCGGCTGCTTGCGCTGCAGGAAGTCATGCACGGTGGCCGCGAGCTGCGTCACGTTGGCGCCTTCCCCGATGCGCTCGGCGTTCAGGCGCACGAGGAAATCCATGTAGCGGCGCACGTCATGATCGAACACGGCAATGTTGCCGCTCGTCATGTAGGCCACGGTCATGTCGTTGCCGTTCTCCACGAACTTGCGGAGAATGCCGCCCATGGAAATGACGTCGTCGTCGGGATGCGGCGAGAAGCAGATGGTCTTGAGGCCACGCGGCAACTTGCTCTTGCCGCGGATCTTGGCGCCGAGATAGTTGAACACCAGACCGTTGACGGCACCCGGCGAACCGTGCTGCGCCACCAGTGAGGTGAGATTGTTCTCGGCGTAGTCGTGCTGCGTGAGCTTGAGAATGGCCTTGTTGCACTTGGCCGCCAGCCACGTCACCGCGCGCACCATGAGGGCTTCATCCCAATGCACCTCGTCGATGAGCCACGGCGTGGCTACACGCGTGAGCTCCGCACCGGCGGCGTCGTCCACGTAGAACGTGGTGTTGGGGTGCCGCTGAAGGAACGTGGCCGCCACGGCCCGATCGATCTCGCCTTCCACCGAGCGGCGCACCACGCCTGCCTTGTGCTCACCGGTGGCAAGAATGACGATCTCGCGCGCGCCCATGATGGTCGCGATGCCCATCGTGATGGCTTCGCGCGGCACATTGTCTTCACCGAAGAAATCGGCGGCGGCATCACGACGCGTGATCGAGTCGAGATGCACGAGACGCGTGCGGCTGTTCTCACCCGAGCCGGGTTCGTTGAAACCGATGTGGCCCGTCTTGCCGATGCCGAGCAGCTGGAAGTCGATGCCACCCGCCGCTTCGATGGCCTCCTCGTAGGCGCGGCAGGCCGCGTCCACATCCGCCCGCGCGAGCGCGCCGTCGGGGATGTGCACGTTGGCCGGATTGATGTCCACGTGCGAGAACAGATTCTCCCACATGAAGCGGTGATACGAGTGGATGCTGTCCTTCTGCATCGGGTAGTACTCGTCCAGGTTGAACGAGATCACGTGCTGAAAGGACAGGCCTTCTTCCCGATGCAACCGGATCAGTTCGCGGTACACACCAATGGGCGTGGACCCGGTGGCGAGTCCGAGGACCACCGTGCGTCCGGCTGCGGCGCGCTCACGCATGAGCGTGGCAATGCGGCCGGCGACGACACGCGCCATGGCGCCGTGTTCGTCGATGACAATGGTGGGAATGCGTTCGCGAACAGTGCCGACAACATGCGCATCGACAAACGGCGAGCCGCCAACGCGCACAGGCCCGGCACTCGCACGGAGTGCACGGGCCTGCGTGGCGTCAGGGGCCGCCGGGGATCCGGAGGCCAGAGACATGATGGGGGGTGGTGTGGGAATACGTTCCGACACCGCGCGCAACGTGGCGCGCAGTGCGGATGGGGGAGTACGTCAGGCCGAGAACGAGCTGCCGCAGCCGCAGCCGCCGGTGCTGTTCGGATTCTTGAACGTGAAGCCCGAGCCCTGCATCGACGAGACGTAGTCGATGGTCGTGCCGCTCAGGTACTGCGCCGAAAACGGATCGACGAACATCTTGATGCCTTCCAGCTCCACCGTGAGATCGTCGTCCGCCGACTTGTCTTCGATCACCAGGCCGTACTTGAAGCCGCTGCAACCACCAGGCATGACCGAAACGCGCAGGCCGCCAACTTCCGGCGCCACGCCCTCGGCCTCCATGAACTTGCGCACTTCGGCCGCGGCCACGGGGGTCAGGATTACCATGACGTCGGGCGTCTGCATCGTGCTCATGCTTGTCCTCCAGTGCGGCCGGCCAGCCTGCCGGCCTGAATGACCGCATCGCGCCGCCCGGGCCGCCCTCGCGGAGGGGGCGTGCGATGTCGTGTCGTGCTTCGTGAAAATTAGCGAGAGGAATACTCCCCTTGCAAGAAACCCCGGCCGCCGTTTTGAGATCCCGACGCTTGGCGGGCGATACCGCCTCGTGCCGGGCGGGCAGGGGAGCCACGGCTGAAGTCAACGCCGACCCGTGCCCGCTGCCGACGGGTAGGACGACGGGGAGGACGACGGGGACAGGGACGTGGAGGCCGACGCCATGGCCTGCGACACCGCATCGGCCAGCGCCGTTCGCACCGTGCCAATGCCGCGGCTCTCCCGGGTCGGGTTGACGCGGTTGGTCAGCAGCAGCACAAAGAGTTGCTGTTCCGGATCCATCCATAGCGAGGTGCCGGTGAAGCCAGTGTGGCCGAAGGCCCGGGCCGACAGGCGGCGGCCGGCGCTGTTGCCGCCGGTGGGCGTCTCCCAACCCAATGCCCGGCGCGACACGCTGCTGTCCTGCACGCGGGTGAAGGTCGCCAGCGTGGCCGAGTCGAGCACGCGCACGCCGTCGAGACGTCCGTGGTTGAGATACATGCGCGCAAAGCGCACCAGGTCGCGCCCGGTCGAGAACAGGCCCGCGTGACCCGACACGCCACCCAGGCGGTGCGCGTTTTCATCATGCACTTCGCCGCGCAAATGCCGCTGCCGCCACGGATCGCGCTCTGTCGGTGCGGTGCGCGCCAGCCAGGTCGATGGTGGCAGAAAGCGCGTCTCGCGCATGCCAAGCGGCCCGAAGATCTGTCGGGCTTCGAAGTCGGCCAAGGTGGTGCCGGACACGCGCTCCACCAACTGCCCCAGCAGAATGAATCCCAAGTCGCTGTACACGAAACGCAGCCCGGGGAGCGTGTCGGGCGCGGTGGCAAAGACCTGCGTAAGCGCCTCCTCGCGCGTCGCGGCCTCCTTGTACAGCGCCCGCCAGGCCGGCAGGCCGCTGGAGTGGGTCAGCAGATGTCGCACCGTAACCCGCTCCGCACCTCGCGCGGTCCACTGCGGCAGATAGCGCACCACGGGCGTGTCGAGCGCCACGGCGCCGTCTGCGACCAGGCGCGCCACGGCGCTGGTGGTGCCGATCACCTTGGTGAGTGAGGCCAGGTCCCACACGGTGTTCGCGTCGGGCCGGGTGGCATCGGCGCTGTCGAGCTGACCGGCGCCATACACGGCGACCACACCATCGGGCGTCCCCACGGCGGCCCAGGCTCCCGGAAAGGCCCCACTGGCCACGCCGGCATCAAGCACGCGCCGCACACTGTCGTACACCGCCTGCGCCGTGCGCGACGCGACCTTCGCTCGTGGCCCTGCGCTTGCGGCCGCCGGACCGGCCTCCGCACCGGCCTCCGCACCGCCGGCCCGGCGTGCACAGGCGAGCGGGACCGCCGTGACGAACAGCGCGAGCCCCGCCAGCAGAGCCCCGCTCAGACCGCGTCGCCCGTGTAACTTGGAGGAGGAGGCCGACTGGCTGGCCCGGGTGCCGCGAGTGGGGAGGTGGGGCGACGTGCGGTTCATGGGTTGATTCGGTGGGTCATGCCGGCGCCATCGGTGCGACGGCCCCGCCAATTTCAGGGAGAACAGATCGAGATGGCAACGACCAACCGTGGGCGCGCGGGCGCGACCACACTTCGCAGACTGGCGGCCACGGGTTTCGCCCGGGTGGCTACCTGTGCCGCCGCGTACGCGACCGCCGCGGTGTTCGCGATGGCCTGCGCCGGCAATCCAGGCCCCGGAGGCGGACCCGCCGTGGACGCCGATGGACGACCCTACGATCCGCGCAACATCGATCGCAAGGTCCGACCCGGCATCACCGTCCTGCTGGACGATAGCATCAAGCTCGTCGCCGGCAAGCGTGTCGCCCTGGTCACCAATCAAACCGGAGTGGACGAGCGGGGGCGGCGTTCGGTGGATCTGCTCTTCAGCGACCCGCGCGCCCAGCGCGCTGGCGTGAAGCTGGTCAAGCTCTTCGCTCCCGAGCATGGCGCACTCGGAACGCTCGATGTGCAGGGGATCGGCGACGAGCGGGACGAGAAGACCGGCCTCAAGGTGCACTCGCTGTACAAGCAGCACACCATGGCCCCAGCCGACAGTCTGCTTCAGGACGTGGACGTGCTGGTGGTGGACCTGCAGGACATTGGTACCCGCACCTGGACCTACGTGGGCGTGGTGCTCTACAGCATGCAGGCGGGCGAACGGCGGGGCATTCCCGTCCTGGTGCTTGATCGTCCCAACCCGATTTCGGGCGCCTTCACCGAAGGCGTGCTGCTCGACTCGGCGCTGGCCAACCCGGCGTATCCCACACCGACCGGGCGCACCAATGGCTTTGCGCTCTACCCGGTGCCCCTGCGCCACGGCCTCACCATGGGTGAGATGGCGAAGTTGTTTCAGACCCAGCTCAAGATGAGCACGCGGCTGACGGTCGTTCCCATGCGCAACTGGCGCCGCGGCATGTGGTTTGACCAGACCGATCTCCCCTGGATCAAGCCCTCACCCAACATGCCCAATCTGGTGAGCGCGCTCATCTATCCGGCGCTGGTGCCGTTCGAGGCCAGCAATGTTTCGGTGGGACGGGGCACCAACGAACCCTTCCAGCGTTTCGGCGCACCCTGGCTGCGCGCGGACTCGGTGGCCCGGCTGCTCGAAGACTTGTCGCTGACGGGGGTGCGATTCCGGCCGGAGCGCTTCACGCCGGAGAAGCCGGGTGACAACAAGTACAACGGCCGGGCCATCCCTGGCGTGCGCATCGAGGTGCTGGACCGCGAGCGGGTGCAGCCGGCCCGCGTGGGGGCCGCCATCCTGTGGGCGCTGGCCCGCGTCCACGGCGACTCCCTTCGCGTCACGCCAGCCGGTTGGGACATGCGCATGGGTTCGGCCGCCCTGCGCGAAGCCCTCATGAGTGGGGCGGACCCGGACGCCGTGCTCGACCGCGCCCTGCCGGACATTCTCGCCTTTGAGAAAGATGCCCGGCGCTTCCATCTCTACCGTTGATGCACGGGCGCTTCTAGCTTTCCCCGGCTAGTCCCGAGCCCGGCCATGCCGGGCGGGATGGCCGAACTGCTCGGCCCCGGTCCGTCAACCGCGTCGTGATGCAAGCACTCTGGAACGCCATCGTCAAAGGATACCTGGCCGTCATCGCCCCCGTGGCGGACTGGTTGGTCGCCAAGCGTGTGCGTCCCAACACCATCACGACCATCGGCACGCTGTGCACCTGCACGGCAGGCGTGATCTTCGCCACCGGCCACATTCGCACCGGTGGCTGGTTTCTGGGGCTCACGGCGCTCTTCGACGTGCTCGATGGCACCGTGGCCCGTCGCACGGGGACCACGTCCGCGTTCGGCGCGTTCTACGATTCCACGCTCGATCGCGTGGCGGATGGCTTTCTGCTGGGCGGGCTGGTGGTGTTCTATGCCACGCACCCGCGCCACATGAACGACGGCATGGTCATTGTGTCCGTGCTGGCGCTCATTGCGACGTTTCTGACGTCGTACACCAACGCGCGCGCCGAGGGCCTCGGCTTTTCGGCGCGCGTTGGCGTGCTGCAACGCCCCGAGCGCATCACGCTGTTGTCCGCGCCTCAGGCGTTCTTTGGTCTGGCGCTCGACGGCTGGGTGCTCGGCGTCATCGTCAGCCTGCTCATGGTGACGGCCTGGATCACGTTCTTCCAGCGTCTGGCGTACGTGCATCGCATCTCCACCGCTGCTCCGACCTCTACCTCTCCTGGAGAATAAACGCAGTGTCCGACTCGACCCGCGGCACCCCCGCGTCCATTGCCCCGGCTACCGGGAAGCTCGCCATTTTCACGCCGGGCCTCGGCGCCGTGGCGACGACGTTCATTGCCGGTGTCGAGCGCGTGCGCCGCGGCCTGTCGGTGCCCATCGGCTCGCTCACGCAGATGGCCACCATCCGCCTCGGCAAGCGCACGGACAACCGCAGCCCGCTCATCAAGGACTTCGTGCCGCTCGCGTCGCTCGACGACATCGTCTTCGGTGCGTGGGATCCCATTCCGGATGACGCGTACACGGCCGCGACCAAGGCCGGTGTGCTCGTGAAGGATGACATCGAGCCCATCGCCGATTTCCTCAAGAGCGTCAAGCCGATGCCGGCGGTGTTCGAAAGCCGCTACGTCACGCGCATCACCGGCGCGACGAACGTGAAGACGGGCAAGAACAAGAAGGAACTCGCCGAGCAGCTGCGCGCCGACATCCGCAACTTCATGGCGGCCAACGGCGCCACGCGCGGTGCAATGGTGTGGTGCGGATCCACCGAGACGTACATCAAGGCCGGCCCGCAGCATCAGACCATCGAAGCGTTCGAGAAGGCCATGGAGGAGAACGACGACGCGATCGCGCCGTCGATGCTCTACGCCTACGCTGCCATCATGGAAGGCGTGGCCTACTGCAACGGTGCGCCCAACCTGTCCGCCGATTTCCCGGCCATGGTGGAGTTGGCGAACCGTCAGGGCGTGCCGATCTCCGGCAAGGACTTCAAGACGGGCCAGACGTGGATGAAGACCGTCATCGCGCCGGGCATGAAGGCGCGCATGCTGGGCCTCGAGGGCTGGTACTCCACCAACATCCTCGGCAACCGCGACGGTGAAGTGCTCGACGATCCGGCGTCGTTCAAGACGAAGGAAGAGTCCAAGCTCTCCGTGCTGCACACCATCCTGCAGCCCGAAAAGTATCCCGAGCTGTACAAGGATTTCTCGCACGTCGTGCGCATCAATTACTACCCGCCGCGCGGCGACAACAAGGAAGGCTGGGACAACATCGACATCAAGGGCTGGCTCGGCTACCCGATGCAGATCAAGGTCAACTTCCTGTGCCGCGACTCCATCCTGGCGGCGCCGCTGGTGCTCGACCTCGCCCTGTTCTCCGACTTCGCGCAGCGCGCGGGCATGAAGGGGATTCAGGAATGGTTAAGCTTCTATTACAAGGCGCCTACGGTGGCTGCGGGGCTGCAGCCCGAGCATGATCTTTTCATTCAGCAGACCAAGCTGAAGAACACGCTCCGTCACCTCATGGGTGAGGAGCAGATCACCCACCTCGGGCTCGAGTACTACCAATCATGACCATCCTGCGCGCGCGTCTCGTACGTCGCGCGGCCCTGCTCGTCGCCGCCGGCCTTGCCATGGCCGGCTGCGACGCGGGACGGCCGCCGGCGGGGCAGCTTCGTTTCCGGACCGACGACTTCGTCATCCGTGTGTCATCCGAAACCCGCCCGACGCGCGCGCTGGAGCCCATTTACTGGCGAGTCACGGTGCACGATGCGGAAACCGGCCTGCCCATTTCGGGCGGGCAGGGCCGCATCTTCGCCACCAATCAGGACATGAAGACCGTGTCCAATGGGCTCGAAGAGACCCAGGAGCTGGGCACCTATCGCAGCAATCTCATGTACGTGACGGCCGGCATGTGGGCCATGGCCATCCAGTTCCGTCGCGATTCCACGCAGGTGTTGCAGAAGACCGTCGACTGGACGCAGGACATTCTGTCGGCCGACGAGCCTGGCAATTTTGAGACACCGCAGACCACGCGTCGCGATCCGAATCCGGCGGCGCAGGACTCCGCGGCTGTGCCGCCCGCATCGCCGTCGGCCACGCCGCCGGCCGCCGCACCCAAGAAGAACTGACATGAAGCTGTATCATCGCACCACGCTTACGCCCGACGTCGTGCTGGAGTCGGCCGACACGCACTTTGCTGCGCTTGGGCTCACGCGTACGTCGGCTGATGCGCGCACGCGCGCCTACACCGGCGCCCTCGGTACGTTGCGTGTGACCGTGCGCATGGAAGGAGGACACTACACGCTGGTGGAGGGGCACACCGATCAGATCGGGGAGAGCCGTCTCGACAAGGGCGTGAAAAAGTTCTTCAACGTCCTGCACCGCACAGCGGACCCCCGGCACCTCATCGCGGCGGGATACTGATGGCCGAGGACCGCGTCGGTCGCAATATCGGCGTCGGGTGCTTTACATTCTTCATCGGCGCCGTGAGCGGATCCATGACGGGAGTCGGGATCGGCAAGCTCATGGGGTTCTTCAATCGCTGTACGCCAGAGCCCGGCCTGCCTGCCTGTGAGTGGTGGGTGTACGCCGGCTACGGTGCTGCGATCGGCGCGGTGACGTTGCCGATCGTGGCCTTGTGGCGCCTGCGTCTTGCCGACCGAGCGGCGGACGCCGCTTCCAACGACCGAGGATGATCGAGTGGCCCGTGTAGACGTGATCATGCCGCAGATGGGTGAGTCCATCGCGGAAGGGACGGTATCCCGTTGGCTGAAGAAGGTCGGTGACACCGTCAAGCGCGACGAACCGATCTTCGAGATTTCCACCGACAAGGTGGACGCCGAGATTCCGTCGCCATCGGCCGGCACGATCGTTGAGATCCTGATCACCGAAGGCCAGACCGTTGCGGTGAACACGGTGGTAGCGCGTCTCGAGACGGACGCCGCGGCTGCCGCCGCAGCGGCGGCGGCGCCCGCCCCGGAAGCGCCCGCGGCTGCTGTAGCAGCTGCTGCACCCGCTGCTGCTGCACCGGCCGTGTCGGCTTCGCTGCCGGCAACGCCCGTCGTCGCGGCGACGTCAGCGCCGGCGTCTGCGCCCGGCTCCCTCGAGGATCGTCTGCGTACCAAGTCCTCGCCGCTCGTGCGCAAGTTGGCGGCGGAGCATGGTGTGGACATCGCCGCGTTGTCCGGTACCGGCATTGCCGGCCGTGTCACGCGCAAGGATCTCGAGGCCTACCTCACGGCGCGTCCCGCGGCGGGGAGCGCGCCGGCGCCCGTGGCCGGTGCGAGCATGTACGCGCCCGCCGGTACCGAGTCGCATGGCCCGCTGCCCTCGCCCTGGCCGGGCGATGTGGTGGAGCCGATGTCCAAGATGCGCAAGCTCACGTCGGATCACATGGCCACCGCACGTCGTATCGCGGCCCACGTCACGACGTTCTGGGAAATCGATCTCACCCGCGTGGCGCGTATTCGCAACGCCATGCGCAAGGAGTTCGAGGCGCAGTCGGGCCAGAAGCTCACCTACATGCCGTTCATCCTGCAGGTGGTGGCCGCGCAGCTCAAGCGGCATCCGGTGCTCAATGCCGCCGTCGCCGGGAACGACATCATCTATCGCAAGCAGGTGAACCTCGGCATTGCCGTGGCGCTCGATCCCACGGGCCTCATCGTGCCCGTGCTCAAGCGCGCCGATGAGCTTTCGCTCACCGGACTCTCGCGTGGTGTGAACGATCTGGCGGCGCGGGCGCGTGGCAAAAAGCTGAGTCCCACCGATGTGCAGGACGCCACATTCACCATCTCCAATCCGGGCACGTTTGGCAGCATCACGGGCACGCCCATCATCCCCGTGGGCACCACGGCCATTCTCTGCCTCGGCGCCATCGAAAAGCGGCCCAAGGTCGTGACCGGCCCGGATGGTGAAGACACGCTGGCCATTCGCACCTGCTGCTACTTCTCGTTGTCGTTCGACCACAAGGTGGTCGACGGCGCCGATGCCGACCGCTTCATGGGCGACATCAAGAAGGCCCTCGAGTCCTTCCCCGAAGCGGGAGTCTGAGTGGCCCGCGCGCTCCACGTGTTCGACCGACATGTCGACCAGGCGGAGCGCGCGACCTACCTCGCGGCACTGCCCGCACGCCAGGCGCGTGCGGCCGCAGTGCCCGCGCATTTCTGGGTATTCGAACACGCTGCCACGACGGGACACTTCCTCGAATTCACCGAAGCCGCCAGCGCCGAGTTGCTGGCGCAGGCCCTCGGCGTGGAATCGGTCACCGACTGTTGGCAGGAAGTACGGGGAGCATGACATGCCGACACGGCGCATACAGATCGACGGGACGGAGTGGCAGGTCTTTCCGTCCGGATTTCTCACGCAGTCAGTGGGAGACGAGTTCGGCCTCATCTTCGTGAGAGGCACCGGCAGTGAGCGCGAACTGCGCGTCACGCGCTATTCCCCCATGGGCACCCGCTCTCGTGAGCAGGCGCTCGCCGAACTGGACGACGCCACGGTCATCACACTTTTCCGCGCGTCGCAGCCGAGCGCGCGGGCACCCGAGGCCGGCTATCACTCGTGAGTGATGCCGCCACGTCGCCGACACCGGCGTTCGTGGACCTGCAGGTGCACAGCACCGCATCTGATGGCGCCCTGCCACCGGCAGCTGTGGTGGAGGCGGCCGCGGCCGCGAACCTGTATGCCATGGCCCTCACTGATCACGACACCGTGGACGGCCTCGCGGAAGCGCGGGAAGCGGGCGAGCGTCTGGGGGTGCGTATCGTGCCAGGAGTGGAGCTCTCCACGTACTTCGTGGACGACGAGCTGCACTTGCTCGGGTTGCATCTCGCACAGCCGGACACCATGGCCGCTGCCCTCGAGCGCCTCAAGGCCGATCGTGTCGCGCGCGCCGAGGAGATCGTGGAGATCCTCAATCGTCATGGCATCCCGCTGACCATGGAGGCCGTACGCGCCGAAGCAGGCGACGCAGCGGTGGGACGTCCGCACATTGCGCGCGCGATGGTGGCCGGGGGCTGGGTGAGCGAGTTTCGCGACGCCTTCGACAAGTGGATTGGGTGGAAGCGTCCCGCCTACGTGCCGCGTGAACGCTTCGAAGTGGCCGATGCCATCACGCTCGTGCATGAAGCCGGCGGCCTCGCCGTGTGGGCGCATCCGGGAGAAGCGGCCACGGTTCCGCGCCTCACGCGTCTCAAGGCGCTTGGCCTCGACGGCGTGGAGTGCCTGCATCCCAGCCATCCGCCCTATCTTGTCACGCGACTCGTTGAGCATGCCGAGAAGGTGGAGCTGCTGCCCAGCGGGGGGTCCGATTGGCATGGCACGCTCGAAGGGCCGCGTCGCCTCGGAGGGCAGTTGGTACCCAAGGTCTGGCTCGATTGGCAGGATGAAGCGGTCGCCAGAGGACGGATCGGCTGACGTGAGCGACACGGCCACGCTTCGCACGGTGCTCGTCACCGGCGGCGCCCGTCGTTTGGGGGCGGCCATCGTGCGCAGCTTTGCGGAGCGCGGGTACCATGTGGTCATCCACCACGGACACTCTGGCGCGGAGGCCGAGGAGCTGGCGCGGCGATTGCGCGAGGAGTTCGGCACCACGTCGCACCTGCTGCAGGCCGACCTGACCGAAGCCGATGCGCCGACCCGTGTGGTGGAGGAAGCGGCGCGTGCGTTCGGCCGCCTTGACGTGATTGTCAGCTCGGCGTCGCTCATGGAGATGGTGCCGTTCGACGAGGTCACGCCGGCGCAGTGGATGCGCACCGAGGCGGTCAATCTGCGCGCGCCGTTCTTTCTGTTGCAGGCGGCGGCGCGGTGGCTCGAACCCGGCGGCGTGTTTGTGCAGATGGCCGATCATCTGGCCACCGAAATGGGTTGGCCCAATCTGCTGCCGCATCAGATCACCAAGTCCGCGCTCACGCAGCTCGTACGCGCGGGTGCGGACATGCTCGCACCGCATCGTCGCGTGAATGCTGTGGCCCCGGGCCTCGTGCTGCCGCCCGACGACATGCGTGACGCGTCGGTGACCGCGTTCCTGCGTGATGTGCCGCTGGCACGTGCTGGCGGTCCCGACGACGTGGTGCAGGCCATCCACGCGCTCGTGGACGCGCCATACATCACCGGTGTCATTCTGCCGGTGGACGGCGGACGTCACCTGAGGCGCTGAGGCACAGGTGCCGGACGCAGAAGCAGGCCGCGAGTTGGTCGCCCTGTCGCCGACCGCGCGTGCGCCACTGCACTTCGCGCACATCGTGGTCATGGGCGGTGGGTGTTACGGCAGCTGGTATACCCAGCAACTGGTGCGCGCCATGTCGCGCGGCGCCCTGACCGCCGCGAGGGTCGATGTGGTGGATCAGGATGCGGCATGTCCTGTCGCCACCAGGTGGCGCGAGGGCGAATACGCCGGCTGGCCGGTGCATGTCGTCACCGAATCGTGGACCAGCTATCTCGCACGCTGGTGGAGTGCCGGTCCGGACGCGTTGGCGGGACACGCCATGGTGCCGTCACCGCTCATGCCGCACCTCTGCTTCGAGTGGCTGCTCGAGCGCGCCCGCCTGCGTTGGCCCGGGCGTGAGGTCCGTGCCGAACCTTTGCGCACCGCGCCGCCTACTCCTTGGGAGCGGGCCGCTCCGGACCTGCGGCACTATGTGAGCTTTGCCACCTGGATGTGCCCGGTGAACTGCGTCGAGCCGGCGCGCTGTCCGGCCACGCGAGGGCCCAGGGACTGGAGCATGCCGCTGGCCATGCAGCAGTTCGCCGATAGCGACCCGTCACTCGACGCGGCCGTTATCTTTCCCTGCGTCCATAGGACCTACGGCGTGGGGATGATCGACGTGGCGCCCATCGTCGCGGCCGATGCCGCGCTGGCAGAGCGTGGAGCCAGCGGGCCGTTTCGCGCGTTGGTCGGTACGGTCTCCCATTGTCATGGGGCGCTGGGCGTTCTGTCCGTGTCATAAACGGTCCTTCGCGATCGTTCATCCTCGATTGTCTCACGTTTCCCGACTGTCGCTCATGTCTGCTTCGACTCCCGGCTCGACCGCTGGCGCTGCGCCAGAAAACGTCGTCATCATCGGCTCCGGACCTGCGGCCTGGACCGCGGCCATCTATGCCGCGCGTGCCAACCTGCGGCCTCTGGTGTTCGAGGGAGAACCGGTGGGCACGGAGTTGCCCGGTGGCCAGCTCATGCTCACCACCGACATCGAGAACTTCCCGGGCTTTCCCGAGCCGCTCAGCGGCCCCGAGCTCATGGAGCGCGTCAAGGCGCAGGCCGTGCATCACGGCACGCGTGTCGTCTCCGAACTCGTGAAGGAAGTGCGACTCGGCGAGCGGCCGTTTACCGTCGTGCCCAACTACAGCGAGCCCGTGCAGGCGCACACCGTCATCGTGGCCACCGGCGCGGCGGCCAAGTGGATTGGTCTGCCCAACGAGCAGCGGCTGGCCACCACGGGCGGTGGGGTGTCGGCCTGCGCCGTGTGTGACGGCGCCATGCCGTTCTATCGCAACAAGCGGCTCGTGGTGGTTGGTGGTGGCGACACGGCCATGGAAGAGACGCTGTATCTCACGAAGTTCGCGAGTGAAGTGGTGGTCGTGCATCGTCGCGACAGCTTCCGCGCCAGCAAGGTCATGGCGCAGCGCGTGCTGTCGCATCCCAAGGTGCGGGTCATCTGGAATGCGCGAGTCACCGACGTGCTCGGCGACGATTTCATCACCGGTGTGCGTCTCGAGGATACCGTGACCGGCGCCACCAGTGAGCTCGAAGTGGGCGGGCTCTTTGTCGCCATCGGCCACACGCCCAACACGCGCTTTCTGGCCGGCCAGCTCAGCACGACCGAGCATGGCTACGTGCAGGTCACGCCAGGCCGCACGGCAACCAGTGTCGACGGGGTGTTTGCCGCGGGTGATGTCATCGACGACTACTACCGCCAGGCCATCACCTCGGCGGGCACGGGCTGCATGGCCGCGCTCGAAGCCGAACGTTGGTTGGCACATCACGGCATCGAAGACAGCGCGGCGCCGGAAGCGGCGCACGTCGCCGCACACTGAAAGGACCACAGGACACGAGCGTGAGTCGCCCATTGCAGGTCCGTCAGCTCACCGTGGGGCCGCTGGAGGAGAACTGCTGGCTCCTCGCCGATCCCGAGTCCGGTGAGGCGGTGCTCGTCGACCCGGGCGATGAACCGGAGCGTTTGCTTGCGGCGGTGAAGGAGAGTGGTTGCGCGCTTGCTGGCGTGTGGCTCACGCACGCGCACTTCGATCACGTGGGTGGTGTCGCCGGCATCGTGCGCGCCGCCCAGGTGCCCATCTGGTTGCATCCGGCAGATCAGCCACTCTACGAGCGTGCCGCTGACAGCGCCGCCCGTTGGGGGCTCTCGGTGGAAACACCACCACCGGCCACGCACACCCTCGCCGAAGGCGACGTCATGACGCTGGGTGCCTATCGCTTTGACGTCTGGCATGTGCCGGGTCACGCACCGGGGCACGTGGCGTTTGTGGGCCACGGCCTCTGTGTGTCGGGTGACGTGCTGTTCGCCGGTTCCATCGGCCGCACCGACCTGCCGCTCTGCGATCCGCAGGCCATGCACCGCTCGCTTCAGCGTCTTGCGACACAGGACGACAGTGTGAGGGTATTGCCTGGACACGGTGTTACCACCACCATCGGACGTGAGCGTGCGTCCAATCCCTTTCTGCATGGAGCGGCTCGGCCCATCGGGGCCTGACGCGGCATCCGGCACCAGAGACTTTCCATCATGTCCAGCCTTTCCCTGCGCACGGCCCGCCGCGCCGCTGTTCTGACCACGCTCGCGCTCATTGGCGCTTGTGGCGGCCTCACCGACAATTCCACGCCCACGCCCAATCGCTACGGTGCCGTGAACATTCGCGGACGGGCCACCAGCAACACGGCGGTGCGCGCGAATGCCACGGTGATCTTCTTCGAAGCCATCACCATCGCCGTGCCCAACAGCACGCTGCAGCAGTCGGACAACTGCATCTTCCAGGGCGTAGACACCCTGCCGCAGGTGGCGCGTGGACAGTTCCGCGCCGGTGAGTCGGTGGCCCTGACCGCCAGTGGCAACACCATCACCATGCCGTATGCCGACGCCCTGCAGCGCTACGCCACGCCCGATGCCAGCCCGCTGCTGTACACCGGTGGTGAGGTGGCGCAGGTCAGCATTCCCGGCAGCGCCGGCGCGTTTCCTGCCCAGAACATCTCGGTGAAGCTGGCCGAACCGCTGCTGCCGCAGGCGCTCACGCTGCCCCAGCCCGGTTTGCCGCTGCCAGTGCGCTGGAACGCCACCAACGATCCCACGGCGGCCGTCATCATCCAGCTCAAGTACGCTGACCCCACGTCGTCCAGCTTTGCCAATCGCCAGGTGTACTGCGAAGTGAAGGACGACGGCGCGTTCGACATCCCGGCCAACGGTCTGACGAGCTTCCTCATCAGCCCGGCCAATTTGCGGTCGCTCACACTCACGCGCTGGCGCACCAACGAAGTGTTGCCCGACGCCAAGACGGTGCTGCACATCGTCACCAGCGTCGACACCGTCGTCGCGCTGCCCTGATGCGTACCGAGCGTGATCCGCTCGGCACGCGCGACGTGCCCGATAGCGCCTTGTACGGCATTCAGACCGTGCGCGCGCTCGAGAACTTCGCCATCTCGGGTCAACGTCCCCTCGAGCCGTTTGTCATCGCGCAGGTGTGGATCAAGAAGGCGGCGGCGCTCACGCACCGCGACACGGGGCGGCTGGCGCCGGAGATTGCCCAGGCCATTGTTGCTGCGGCTGACGAAGTGTTGGCCGGGCAGCATCAGGAACAGTTCGTCGTCGATCCGTGGCAGGCCGGGGCCGGCACGTCGCACAACATGAACGTGAACGAGGTGCTGGCCAATCGCGCCAACGAGTTGCTGGGAAAGGCGCGGGGCCAGTATGTGCCCGTGCATCCCAATGACCATGTGAACATGGCGCAGAGCACCAACGATACGATCCCCACCAACATCCGCCTGGCGGTGTTGCGGCAGTGGCCGTTGCTGCGCTCGGCGTTGGAGGCACTCACCGAATCGCTGGCCGGCAAGGGCAGGGAATTCGATCACGTCGTGAAGGCGGGGCGTACGCACCTGCAGGACGCCATGCCCATTCGTCTCGGGCAGGAGTTTGCCGCCTACGCCGGCACCATGACCCGCACCCTGCGCCGACTGCACGAGGCGGTTGACTATCTCAACGACCTCGGCATCGGTGGGTCGGCCGTTGGTACCGGCGTCACCGTCGAACCCAGCTATCCCGAGCGCACGGTCGCTCATCTGCGCGAAATCACGGGTATCACCACGTTGCGTGTGGGCGCCGATCGCATCCAGCTCATGCAGAGCATGGGAGATGTGGCCGCGTTCAGCGGTGCGCTGCGCGGACTGGCCATTGAGTTGTCGAAAATCTCCAGCGATCTGCGCCTCATGGTGTCGGGCCCGCGAACCGGTTTCGACGAGATCGTGCTCCCGGCCGTCCAGCCCGGGTCCAGCATCATGCCGGGCAAGATCAACCCGAGCATCCCGGAGATGGTGAACCAGGTGTGCTTCCAGGTCATCGGCTGCGACACCACGGTCACGCTGGCAGCCGAGCATGGGCAGTTGGAGCTCAACGTCATGATGCCGGTCATCGCACACAACGTGCTGCTGTCCATGCAACTGCTCACCAACGCGATCGACAGCTTCACCACGCGCTGTGTGCAGGGCATCGCGGCCAACGAAGCCATGTGCGCGTATTGGGTGGAACGCTCGGCGGCGCTGGCCACCGCGCTCATGCCCCAGATTGGCTACGCGGCGGCCGCCGAACTGGCCAAACGGAGCGTACGTGAAGGCGTGCTCATCCGGGACCTGGTCCGCCGGGAAGGGGTACTACCGGAGGACGAGGTGGATACGGTGCTGGACCTGCGCCGCCTCACGGAAATCGGCGTCCCGTCCGGGGCGCATGGCAGCAGCGCCGGGGGCTGAGCTCCGCCGTCACGGCACCCGCGCGCCTTGTTTGTTCTCTCCCGTCGGCCTACACTGGACTCATGCGGATTACGACCTGGGCCGAATACGGCCTGATCTGTGCCTTGCACCTCGCCCGTCGGGCGGGAGACGGGCCCGTGACCGGTCGCGACATGGCGGCGCGGGAGCGACTCCCAGCCGACTATGTCGAGCAGATTCTGTTGCGCATGCGGCGGGCTGGCATCGTGAACAGCACGCGCGGTGCGCGGGGCGGCTACGCGTTGGCTCGCACACCCGACGCCATCACGGTGCGGGATGTCATCAAGGCCTCCGAGTTGGCCACCTTCGATCTGCATTGCGTGTCCCATCCGGTTGATGCCGGGCGTTGCGGTGAATCCGAGAACTGCAGCATTCGGCCGGTGTGGATGCTGCTGCAGCAGCGCATCGACGAGGTGCTCGAGGGCGTGAAGCTCAGCGATCTGCTGGCCGACGAATCGGTTGTTCGTGATCGGGTGGGACTGCCGGCATACGAGCCGTCCCCCACCGTGCCAGGCGGTCTCCCCATCCTGCAGACCTGACGGCGCGCCATGGGCATGTGGGGAGAATGGCGGGCGTCGCGTGAGCGCAGAATGCGGGCCGAGCGGTATCTCGGCACCGTCCTTCGGGACCCGTCGGCCACCGAGCTCCAGTGGTTGCAGTCGCTTGGCGTGTCAGGCGAGCGCGCCGCGCGTGAGTTGGTGTTCTGCCGGCGTGCCGTCGGGCTGATTGTCGCAGAGCGCGATGCGCTCGACGACCGCACCGCGGCCGATGTGGCGCATCTGCTGGCGCCCGTCATCGCCGGCGAGGGCCGTCGTGATCCGGAGTACGGCGGAGCCTGGGCGGAGCGTTGGCGCGCGTACACGGCCGCGCTGGCCGTGCGGGGCAGCGCCGAGGCCCCGGCAGTGCGGCTCGCACGGGTCATGCTCGCGGCGGTCGGGATTCCCGAGCCGATACCGGAGGTGCTGCAGCACGCCACTCGTTATGTCATGGACACGCGCGGCCAATGCAACGAGAGTTTGCGCGCCGCCTACGGCGTGGCCACGCTGCCCGAGGACGTGAAACCGTCTACGCTCGCGCACTGACGCGGGCAGACCGGAGCGGGCGGACAGAGTGGGAAAACACAACGGGCAGCGACCGGATGGCCACTGCCCGTTGGTTTTCAGGGAACGTTTGCCGGTTGACCCGGGAAACGTGAGGTGCCGAAGGCCGGACTCGAACCGGCACGTCCTTGCGGACACTGCGCCCTGAACGCAGCGCGTCTACCAATTCCACCACTTCGGCGTCTTGCCACGTGCCGGTGAACCCGGCAGCGGCAAGGCGGTAAGAATAGGCGAGGGGCACCCCGGAAGTCAACGCTTGCGCCTCGTTCGATTACGTTAACACCACGTATGGCTTCCAAGGACACCGAAGAGCAGACAGAACTCATCGTGCGCAACAAGCGCGCGCGCCTCGACTACGAAATCCTCGACACCTGGGAAGCGGGCCTGGTGCTCACGGGGACCGAGGTCAAGGCGCTGCGCGATGGGCGTGCCAACCTCACCGATGCCTTCGGCATCGTGAACGAGGGAGAGGTCTTCCTGCTCAACCTGCATATCGGCGCGTATGGGCATGGGAATGTGTTCAACCACGAGCCCACCCGGACGCGCAAACTGTTGCTGCACAAGCGGGAAATCCGTCGCATGATCGGGGCGGTGGAACGCCAGGGACTGACGCTGGTCCCCCTCGATTTGTACTTCAAGCAGGGGCGCGTGAAGACGCGCATTGCTCTGGCGCGAGGGAAGCAGCAGCATGACAAGCGTGAAGATCTCAAGAAAAAGGACGCCGAGCGGGAAATCGCGCGTGCCTTGCGTTCGCGGTAGCTGGCCTCGTGACTGAGCCACGGATCGTGCCCATCGGTGCATGGGGCTTCCGGCAGGCCGCCCGCAGCGCGCTCCTGCTCGGCGGGCTGGCTCTGGCTGGATCCGTACCGCCTGCGTCCGCTCTGGCGCAGGAAACCGCTGCGCCGGCCGCGGGGGCGCCAACAACGCTCGCCGTGCGTATGGGAGAACGGCTGCGTGAGGTGCCCACCATGGCTCACCCCATGGGTGGCCGTGCCCTGCGTGCCGATCTGCTGGCCGAAGCCCTGGGCGGCCAACTGGTCGTCGACCGTCGCGCGCCCTGGCGATACCGCTTTGAAGTCGGCACCAGCGGCCTTGATATCGAGGCTGGCGCGGCCTGGGCGCTGGCGGGAACCGACACGCTGCCGCTCAGCACCGACGTCATTCGTCGTGACGCGTTTGTGTATGTACCGTGGTCACTGGCCACGGACGTGCTCCCCCGCCTCGGCGCCGGGGTGCTGTACGATGCGGAAAAGCGCGAGTTGCGGCGCTTTTCCCCACTGGTGGGCACACGGCGCACCGCTCCCACCACACGGCGCGCAGAGGCAAGCACTGCCTCGGCGCCCGTGGCGGCGCCGCCCACCGTGCGCACCGACAATACCCGAACCGATGAGGGCCGGCTGCTGCCAACGCGCCGGCATGTCGTGGTGGTGGACGCGGGACACGGCGGTCCGGACAACGGCATGCAGGGCCCGATTGGCAACCCGCGCAAGGTCTACGAGAAGAACATCACGCTGGCGGTGTCCAAAGTACTGCGCGCCGCGCTGCAGGAACGCGGCATCGATGTGGTCATGACGCGCACGACGGACACGCTCATCGCGCTGTCCGATCGTGGCAAGATTGCCAATCAGGCCAAGGGCGATCTCTTCGTGTCCATCCACGTCAACGCGGCCAATCCGCGATGGAAGAGTCCCGGTGCCGCACGTGGCTTTGAGACGTACTTCCTGGCCGAAGCCAAGACCGAAGATGCGCGGCGTGTCGAAGCCATGGAAAACGAATCCATTCGCTTCGAAACCACCGTCGATGCGTCACGTGATGATCCGCTGGGTTTCATCATTCGCGACATGGCGCAGAACGAACATCTGCGCGAGTCCTCGCGATTGGCGGAGCTCATTCAGGGCGGCATGAAGGGGGTGCATCCCGGTCCCGATCGCGGTGTCAAGCAGGCGGGCTTTCGGGTGCTGGTCACGGCCTTCATGCCGGCGGTGCTGGTGGAAATCGGCTTCGGCACGAACGCGGCGGAAGCGGCGTGGATGACGAGCGAGGCGAAGCAGCAGCAGTTGGCGGCGCGGTTGGCCGACGCCATCGTGCGCTATCTCGCCGAGTACGAACGCAAGGTGGGCGGATGACGCGTGTGGTCGCCTCGGCCGGACGACGCATCGCGATGGTGCTGGGCATGTGGGGTCTGGCCACCGGCTGCGTGTACTACAACGGCGTGTACAACGCACAGGCCGCGGCAAAGCAGGGGGATCGCCGACTGCGCGAGAATCAGGAGGCCGAGGCGCAGGCACGGTTTCTCGAATCGGCCGAGCGCGCTGAGTCGGTGCTGGTGCGCTTTCCCACCTCCAAGTGGCGCACGCGCGCCCTGTATCTCGCGGGGCGCGGTCATGCCCTGTCGGGTGACTGTGAACGTGGGCGCGAACGCATTCTTGAATTGCTGGACCGCACCGATGTCACGCCCATCGAGCGCGATCGCGCGCGTGTGGCGCTTGGTGCCTGCGATGTCCGCAGCAACGCCATGGCCACCGCGCGCCTCCGGCTCGACTCGCTCATTGACTCGCGTGACCGCGAGGTGGCGCGTGAGGCGCGGCTCTGGGCCGCGCGTGCGGCGCTCACCATGGGTGACCTCGAGGCGGTGACCGGCTATCTCGGGGCGTCGAGTGGCGAGATTCTGCCCTGGGAATTGATCTCGGCGTCCACCACGGCGCGGGATTTTGCGCGCAGCGAATCCCTGCTCGTGCTGCGCGCGCGACGCGGGGACTATCGTGACGAGGCCCTGCGCAGCGTGCGCGAGATGGCGGCGGCCGGCCGCGTGGATGGCGCGCGCCGTGTGGTGCTCGCCTACGACGCCGCGCGTGTGCGGGAGCCGCTGCGTGCCCAGTTGCACTACACGCTGGGCGACCAGCTGCTCCGAGTGGATCGCGATTCCCTGGCCGCCTGGCACCTCGGCACGGCGCGCGAGCTTGCGGGACGAGACACGCTCGTGGTGCGTGAGGCGGTGGCGCGCACGGCGTGGCTGGCTCTTCGCCGCGCGCAAACACTTGAGGAGTCGGACGCCATACTGGCGCAGCTCGATTCCGGTGTCATGCGCACTGCGTTTGCGCGCCGCGTTGCTGATCAGTGGCTGCTGGTTCGCATGCTGGCAGGCAAGGCCGACGGCACCGGGGCGGGTCAATTTCTCGCGGCGGAAGTGTTGCGCGATTCGCTGCAGGCCCCGGCACTGGCGCAGGCGGTGTTTGTGGATCTCGCGCGCCGCAGTGCGTCGTCACCGCTCGCGCCAGCTGCGCTTTACGCGGCCACCTTGCTGCCCTCGCCACTTACTGCCGACAGCGCCGATCGCTGGCGCCGCCGCGTGACCACCGAGTATGCGGCCAGCGCCGTGGCCGCGCGACTTCGTGGGGATGATCCTTCCGGACTGCCGGACTTTGTCACGGCGCCCGAGATGCTCAGATTCAGTTGGAGTGAAGTCACGCGGCAGTGGGCCGACAGCGTACGCCGTTTGCGGACCGCGCGCGGTGGCTCCTGAACACCGCGGTGTCTTGCCCGCTCATCTTCGGTTTCCCTTTTCCCAGCTGACGTGACGGTCTCCACTACGCCTGCGCCGCACAGCATGCCTGCGTCTGCCGCCCCCTCGGTACAGGCCGTGCAGGCCCCATTGGGCATCAGCGTGGCGGGCCTCGCGTTTCGCAACCCGCTGGTGCTGGCCTCCGGCACCGCCGGGTTTGGTGTCGAGATTGACGACGTGGTGGATCTCGATGCGGTGGGCGGCCTGTCCACCAAGGCGGTGAGCGTCTCACCCCGGGCCGGCAATCCGCCGCTTCGTGTGAGTGAGTTTGCCGGAGGCATGATCAATGCCATCGGCCTCGCCAATCCGGGCCTCGAGGCCGTGCGCACGCAGTATCTGCCCTGGATGCCGGCTCATCATCCGGGCACACGCGTGCTCGTCAACGTGGTGGGCAACAGCATCGACGATTTCGCCACCATTGTTGCCGCACTGACCAACGAGGCGGGTGTCGATGGCTTCGAACTCAATGTCAGTTGCCCCAACGTGAAGGCGGGCGGCCTCGAGTTCGGTGCGGACCCCGATGCCCTCGCGGCGCTGGTGCGTGGTGCGCGGGCCGTCACCAGTCGGCCCATCTTCGTGAAGCTCTCGCCAACACTTGGCGCCGGCATTGCCGACACGGCCCGTGTGGCCGTGGACAACGGCGCCACGGGCCTCACCCTGGTTAACACGATGCCGGGGCTGGTGGTCGACACGGCGCGTCGGCGTCCGCGCATCAGCTTTGGCAGTGGGGGCATCAGTGGGCCCGCGCTGCTGCCCATTGGCGTGCTGGCCACCTGGCGAGTGAGCCGCGCCCTGCCGGGGGTTCCGCTAATTGGCCTGGGCGGCGTGAGTACCGCCGACGATGCCCTGCAGTACCTCATGGCCGGCGCCTCGCTGGTTGGCGTGGGCACGGCCGCCCTTCGCAATCCGCGCGCTCCCGAGCGCATCGCCCGCGACCTTGGGCGCTGGGCCGAGCGGGAAGGCGTGCGGGACCTGCGCAGCGTGATTGGCACTCTCACCTGGCCCTCGTGAACTCGTCCAGCCCCGTTACTGCCCCTGCCGCGTCCGCCGACGTGGTCGAAGCCATTGTTGCCCTTGACGTGGCCACCATGGCCGACGCGCAGGCGCTGGTTCGTCGACTCGGCGGCGCCTGTGATTTTTACAAGGTGGGGCTCGAGCTGTTTGCGGCCGAGGGGCCCGAGGTCGTGCGCTGGCTGCGGGGCGAAGGGAAGCGCGTGTTTGTTGACCTCAAATTGCACGACATCCCCAACACGGTCCGGGGCGCGGCCCGGAGCGTGGCGCGGCTCGGTGCCAGTTTGCTCACCGTCCACGCGAGTGGCGGAACGGACATGATGGCGGCGGCGGTGGCCGGTGCGGCGGAGGGCTCCGCGGAGAGTTCGGCGGAGGGCGAGACTTGTGGCATTCTCGGGGTCACGGTCCTGACCAGCATGGACGCCGGTGGCGTGGAACAGGCCTGGGGCCGCGAGCAAGTGGTGGTGCAGGGCGAGGTGGAGCGCCTGGCCGGACTGGCCGCGGACGCTGGGGCGGCGGGTATTGTATGCTCCGGCCATGAGGCGGCCGGCGTGCGGGCCCGGTATGGCGGGCGGTTGGGGCTGCTGGTGCCGGGCATCCGGCTGGCCGGCGGCGCCACCCACGACCAGCGGCGGGTCATGACTCCGTCAGCCGCGGCGGCGGCGGGCGCCCGCTGGCTCATCCTGGGTCGGGCGGTGACGGGCGCCGCCGATCCGGTGGCGGCGATGGCCGCGGTGCGGGCGGAGCTGATCTAGCGCTCGGCCCGGGGCGCGTCTGCGGCGTCCCCCTTGTGGTAACGCTCTTGAGGTAGCGCACTTGCGGGGCCTGCCCAGGTCAGCTAGGCTTAAAGTCTTGCCTGTTTTTTCGGGCATTTCACCGGCCAATCCGCTGGCCACTTTCGCTTCGCTCGTGCGCGGAATCGGGGTCTCACCACCACGATGCTTCATGGGCGATGAACACATGGGGAGTCCGGCCGGCCGCCGATTGATGGCGGTGCGGGAGACTCCGTCGGTGCGTGAGCGCCGAGGTGACCCGTGAAAGTTCGCAGCAGCGTCAAGCCGATCTGTGAGCACTGCAAAGTCGTGAAGCGACAGGGCGTGACTCGCATCATCTGCAAGCGCAACCCCAAGCACAAGCAGCGTCAGGGCTGAGGGGAAGCGTAACCTATGGCACGTATCGCAGGCGTTGATCTTCCGCGTGAAAAGAAGATCGAAATCGGCCTCACTTACATCTTCGGCATTGGTCGCAAGACCGCCCAGAAGATCCTCGAGGCCACCGGCGTGTCGACCGCGCAGCGTGTGCGCGATCTGAACGACACCGACCTCAACAAGCTCCGTCAGGAAATCGAGCGCAACCATCGCGTCGAGGGTGCCCTGCGCACGGAAGTCGCGATGAACATCAAGCGCCTGATGGACATCGGCTCGTACCGTGGCACGCGCCACCGTCGTGGCCTCCCCGTGCGCGGGCAGCGCACGCACACGAACGCGCGCACCAAGAAGGGGCCGCGCCGCGCCATCGCGGGCAAGAAGAAGGTGACCAAGTAAGCCATGGCTACCGCGAAGAAGACCAAGCGCGTCGTCGAGGCGGAAGGCATCGCCCACGTCAGCGCCACGTTCAACAACACGACCATCACGATCACCGACTTGCATGGCAATGCGGTGTCCTGGGGCTCGGCCGGCAAGGCGGGCTTCAAGGGGTCGAAGAAGTCCACGCCGTTCGCTGCCACTGTGGCCTCCGAGCAGTGCGCGCGCGAGGCGCTCACGCTCGGCGTGCGCCGCGTGCATGTGCGCGTGCAGGGTCCCGGTTCCGGCCGCGAGTCGGCCATCCAGGCGCTCGCCGCTGCCGGTCTCCAAGTGAAGTCCATTCGTGACGTCACCCCGATTCCGCACAACGGTTGCCGTCCCCCCAAGCGCCGGAGGGTCTGATCCATGGCCCGTTACACTGGTCCCAGCTGCCGTCAGTGCCGTCGTGAGGGCGCCAAGCTCTTCCTGAAGGGCACCAAGTGCTTCACCGAGAAGTGCCCCGTTGAGCGTCGTCCGTACGCTCCGGGTCAGCACGGTCAGGCCACGGCGCGTCGCAAGAAGATGTCGGAGTTCGCCAAGCAGCTGCGCGAGAAGCAGAAGATCAAGCGCATCTACGGCATCTCCGAGAAGCAGTTCCGCAACACGTTCGAGCGCGTGTCCACGCAGGCCGGTATCACCGGTCACAACCTGCTGGCCGCCCTCGAGACCCGTCTCGACAACGTCGTGTACCGCATGGGCTTCGCCCCGAGCCGCAAGGCCGCGCGTCAGCTCATCCGTCACCGCCACATCGAGGTCAAGGGTCGCCTGCTCGACATCCCGTCGTACCAGGTGCGTCCGGGCGAAGAAGTCCGCGTGAAGCAGGACTCGCGCGAGCTCGTGCTCGTGCAGAGCGCCATGGAGCAGGCGGCGCGTGGCGCCTCGCTCTCGTGGATCGCGGTCGACAAGGAGTCGTTCAGCGGTCGCGTGCTCGAGAAGCCCCAGCGTCAGAGCATCCCGCTCGCGGCGCAGGAACAGCTCGTCGTCGAACTGTACTCGAAGTAACACAACTGCAGCTTCGAGTTCTGAGCTGTGAGCTCTGAGTGCCTTACTCAAAGCTCGCAACTCAGAACTCCGAGCCGCTGTTTGGTCGGGGCCCGAACCCCTCTACGGGGCTGCCGCGCGTTCGGGGCGGGGCAGCGCGTCACCGGTGACTCCCGGTGTGACCTTTTCTCCTGATCTCTTCATGGCAACGATCGATCTCTCTGGGCTGGTCCGTCCGCAGCTGGTGGAAGCCACCAAGCGCGAGGACAACCCGAATCTGGCCGAATTCCGTCTGCAGCCGCTCGAGCGTGGCTTCGGACACACGCTGGGCAACGCCATGCGCCGACTGCTCCTGTCGTCGCTGCGCGGCTCGGCCGTGTGGGCGTTCCGCATCGATGGCGTGGTGCATGAGCACCAGACCATCGAGGGCGTCGTGGAAGACGTGCACCAGATCATTGGCAACCTCAAGACGCTGACCCTGTCCCTGCCGGACGAAGTGGAGCAGACCGTGCTCCGCATCGCCAAGTCGGGCCCGGGCGCGGTCACCGCCGGCGACATCGTCGCCACCGGTGGCGTGAAGGTCGTCGACCCGTCGCACCATCTCTTCACCATCACGTCCGACCGCGATATCTCGGTCGAACTCTACGTGAACAAGGGACGTGGCTACGTCGAGAGCGATTCCCACCCGTCCGACAAGAACTTGCCGGTCGACGTGGTGCGCATCGATGCCATCTACAACCCGGTTCGTCGGGCCAACTTCACCGTCGCGGATACTCGCGTCGGGCAGCGCACCGACTACGACCGGCTCACGCTCACCGTCGAAACCAACGGCACGATGTCGCCCGAGGAGGCAGTGAGCTACGCGGCCGCGCTGGCCCAGACCCACTTCCAGTACTTTGTGGGCTTCGGGTCTTCCGCGTCTGCGCAGCCCGGCATGCTGGGTGACGGCGCCAACTCGGACGCCATCCGCCTCGCTGAGCTGTTCCGCACGCCGATCGACGATCTCGAACTCTCGGTTCGCTCGGTCAACTCCCTGAAGAACTCCAACATCCGCTCGCTCGGCGATCTGGTTCGCCAGACCGAGGCGCAGATCCTCCAGGTCAAGAACTTCGGCAAGAAGTCCCTGCAGGAAATCGCCGCGCTGCTCGAGAAGGAAGGGCTCAACTTCGGCATGCGCTACGAGGAGTCCACGGACGGTGTCCGTATCCTCGACATGGGCACTCCGCCCAGCCGCGCTGCCGAGAACGCGCCCGACGACGACGAAGACGAGGATTGATCTCCCATGCGCCATCGTAAGGCCAACCGCCAGCTCCGGCGGACCAGTGAGCAGCGCCTCGCGCTGCTCCGCAACCTCGCGACCTCGCTCATCGAGCAGGGCGCGATCGAGACGACCGAGGCCAAGGCCAAGGAGCTCCGCCCGTTCGTCGAGAAGCTCATCACCAAGGCCCGCACCGGCACGCTGCACGCGCGTCGACTGGCCGGCAAGCACGTCCAGAAGCGTGAGGCGGCCGACAAGCTGTTCCAGGAAATCGGCCCCAAGTTTGTCTCGCGTCCGGGCGGTTACACGCGCATTCTCAAGACCGGCCACCGCAAGGGTGACGGCGCGGAGATGGCGCGGATCGAACTGATCCTCAGCTGAGGCACCACCCATGGCCATTAATCGCAACCGCTGCTACAGCTGCGACAAGGGTGTTGCCTTCGGCAACAACGTTTCGCACGCCAACAACAAGACCCGCCGCACCTGGAAGCCCAATCTCCAGGTCGTGCGCACCCTCGAGGCCGGCAAGGTCATCAAGGTGAAGGTCTGCACGCGCTGCCTCGCCGCCGGCAAGGTGCCGCGGGCGCCGCGCGGTCAGGTCGCCGTCGCGTAAGCATTCTGCTTCGGCAGGTTGCGCGGGGAGCTCGCTTTGCGAGTCTCCCCGCGTCGTGTATCCAACGGCGACTTCGCCGGGTTGTCATGGACACCCAGTACCCGATACTCGAACTCACAACACGGAACTGATCGGTTCGTGACCAAAACCGCGCTCATCACCGGCATTACGGGCCAGGATGGCTCGTATCTCGCCGAGCTCCTGCTGGCCAAGGGCTACCGCGTCGTGGGCGTCGTCCGACGCTCGTCCACCACGCCCTACGAACGCATCGCGCACCTCGTCGATCGCATTGAACTGGTGTCGGCCGACCTGCTCGACCAGACCTCGCTCACCGACGTGGTTCAGGCAGCCCAGCCCGACGAGATCTACAACCTCGCGGCGCAAAGCTTCGTGCAGACCTCGTGGAATCAGCCCGTGCTGACGGGCGAGTTCACGGCGCTCGGCGTGACGCGTATGCTCGAAGCCCTGCGCAAGGCCGCACCCAAGGCGCGCTTTTACCAGGCCAGCTCGAGCGAACAGTTCGGCAAGGTGGTGGAGACACCGCAGCGGGAAAGCACGCCGTTCTATCCGCGCTCGCCGTATGGCGTGGCCAAGGTGTACGGCCACTGGATCACCGTGAACTACCGCGAAAGCTTCGGGCTCTACGCCGTGAGCGGTATTCTGTTCAATCACGAGTCGCCGCGGCGTGGCCTCGAGTTTGTCACGCGCAAGATTTCCGATGGCGTTGCCCGCATCAAGCTCGGTTTGCAGCAGGAACTGCGACTGGGCAACCTGGACGCACGGCGCGACTGGGGCTTTGCCGGTGACTACGTGGACGCCATGTGGCGCATGCTGCAGCAGGATACGCCGGATGACTATGTCATTGGCACGGGTGAGACGTTTTCGGTGCGCGAGTTCTGCGAGGCAGCCTTTGGCGCCGTGGGCCTCGACTATCGCAATCACGTCGTGCAGGACGAGCGCTTCTTCCGCCCCGCCGAAGTGGACCTGCTGGTGGCGGATCCGTCCAAGGCGCAGACCCAACTCGGCTGGCAGCCCCGGGTATCCTTTGCGCAGTTGGTGGCCATGATGGTTGAGGCCGACCTCGCGCGGTATCAGCGTTCCAACGCGTGAGCACTGACGTTCGGCCGCTGGGGCGTGTGCTGGTCACCGGAGCGGCCGGCTTTGTTGGGGGCTGGCTGCTGCCCGCGCTCTGGAAGGCCGGCGCCTCCGCTGTCACGGCGTTGGCCACCGAGACGGAGCCGGGCAACGCGTCGTCCACGGCGGACGGTGCGCCAGATACGCGCTGGATGCTGGGGGATTTGCGCGACGATGCCTACGTGGCGCACGTCGCGCGCGAGGCAGCCGCTGACACCGTCGTGCATCTGGCCGCCGTCTCGCATGTGCCAACGGCCGCCGCCGACCCCGCCGCGGCCTGGGATATCAACGTCACGGCCACCGCGCGACTCCTGCATGTCGTTCGCCAGCAGCGCGACGCACAGGGCCGCGACCCCGTCGTATTGCTTGTCGGCAGTGCCGAGCAGTACGGCCGGCATCCGTCGCACGGTGAGCGTTTGCACGAAGACGACGTCCAGGCGCCGCGCACGGTGTATGCGGCCACCAAGGCGGCGCAGGAAGTCCTGGCCCTTCAGCAATGGCGGGCCGAGGCGCTCAAGGTGGTGGTCGCCCGCAGTTTCAATCACAGTGGGGCAGGGCAGGCGCCGCGTTTCTTGTTGCCGGCGCTGGTGCAGCGCGCGGTGCAGCTCCGGGACGCCGCGCCGGGCACACCCATGGCGGTTGGCAATCGCACGCCAATTCGCGACTTCCTGCATGTCTCGGACGTCGTGGCTGCGTATATTTCGCTCTGTCAACGCGGTACGCCCGGCGAGGCGTACAATGTGGCCAGTGGCACCGGATGGTCGGTGCAGCAGGTGCTCGACCGGGTTCTGGCGCGCGCGGGTTCGCATGCGACACCGGTGGAGGATCCGGCGCTGGTCCGGCCGGTTGATGTTCCCGTGCTGGTGGGGAACCCGAACAAGCTGCAGCGCGCCACCGATTGGCGCCCGCTGCGCACTCTCGACGACATCATCGACGATCTGATCCATGCCGAAGCGCACTGACCTGCACCGCATTCTCGTCATCGGCTCGGGGCCGATCGTGATCGGGCAGGCCGCCGAGTTCGATTACTCCGGAACGCAGGCCACCAAGGCCCTGCGCGAAGAGGGGTACGAGGTCATCCTCGTCAACTCCAACCCGGCCACCATCATGACCGATCCGGAGTTTGCGGATCGCACGTATGTGGAACCGGTCACGCCGGAGTTCGTGGAGAAGATCATCGCCAAGGAGCGTCCGGATGCGGTGCTGCCCACCATGGGTGGTCAGACCGCGCTCAACGTGGCGCTCAAGCTCTACGACGACGGCGTACTCGAGAAGTACGGCTGCGAGCTCATCGGCGCCAACGCCCGCGCCATTCGGGTGGCCGAAGATCGCAAGCTCTTCGCCGACGCGATGGAGAAGATCGGGCTCAAGTGCCCGACGGGCACGACCGTCACCTCGCTCGACGAAGCGCTGGTCGCGGTGGAGAACACGGGCTTCCCGGCCATCATCCGTCCGTCGTTCACGCTGGGTGGTACCGGCGGCGGCGTGGCGTACAACCGCGAAGAGTTCGAGACCATGGTGCGCCGTGGTCTCGATCTGTCGCCGGTGCACTCGGTGCTCATCGAGCGCTCGCTGCTGGGCTGGAAGGAGTTCGAGCTCGAAGTCATGCGCGACTGCGCCGACAACGTGGTCATCGTGTGCTCCATCGAGAATCTCGACCCGATGGGCGTGCACACCGGTGACAGCATCACGGTGGCGCCGGCCATGACGCTCACGGATCGCGAATACCAGGTCATGCGTGACGCGGCCGTAGCTATCATTCGCGAGATTGGTGTGGATGCCGGCGGCTGCAACGTGCAGTTCGCCGTCAGCCCGACCACGGGCGAGCTCATCGTCATCGAGATGAATCCGCGCGTGTCGCGCTCGTCGGCGCTCGCGTCCAAGGCCACCGGCTTCCCCATCGCGCGCATCGGCGCCAAGCTGGCCGTGGGGTACACGCTCGACGAAGTGCCCAACGACATCACGAAGACCACACCGGCCAGTTTCGAGCCGGTGCTCGACTACGTCATCGTGAAGTGTCCGCGCTTCGCCTTCGAAAAGTTTGCCGCCGCCGATCCGGGGCTCACCACGCAGATGAAGTCGGTCGGTGAGTCCATGGCCATCGGCCGCACGTTCAAGGAGGCCTTCCAGAAGGCCCTGCGTGCGCTCGAGACCGGCCGCGCAGGTTGGGTGGTGGGCGAGCGACTCGTCGACGATCGTCTCACGGAAGGCTCGAAGGAAGAACTGCGCGGCGCCCTGCGCCGCCCCACGCCGGAACGCATCTTCCAGGTCAAGCGTGCCATGCAGCTGGGCATGGGCGTTGAGGAATTGCATCAGGTAAGCGGCATTGATCCGTGGTTCCTCGCGCAGATGCAGGAGCTGCTGGAAGCCGAAACCCAGTACGCGGCGCTGCCGTCGGTGGACGCCGACGCCATGCGTCACATGAAGCGCCTGGGCTTCTCCGATCGCCAGTTGGCCGCACTGCGTGGCCAGACCGAACAGGCGGCGCGTGAATTGCGCTGGTCGCTGGGCGTGCGGCCGGCGTACAAGATGATCGACACCTGCGCCGGTGAGTTTCCGTCCAGCACGCCGTATCTCTACGGCAACTACGACGAAGAGAGCGAAGCGGCCACCGAGGGTCGCAAGAAGGTTGTCATCCTCGGCTCGGGCCCCAATCGCATTGGACAGGGCGTGGAGTTCGACTACTGCTGCGTGCGCGCCGTGCTGGCGCTGCGCGAGCAGGGCTATGAGACCATCATGGTCAACTCCAATCCCGAAACGGTTTCCACCGACTTCGACATCTCCGACAAGCTCTACTTCGAGCCGCTCTCGCTCGAGGACGTGCTCGAGATCGTGCAGCGGGAGAATCCGGTGGGTGTCATCGTGCAGCTGGGCGGTCAGACACCGCTCAAGCTCACGCGTCCGCTCGAGGCGGCCGGAGTGCGCATTCTCGGCACCTCGCCTGACGCCATCGACGCCGCCGAAGATCGCCGTCGTTTCGAGGCCATTGCGCGCGAGCTGGGCGTGGAACAGCCGGCCAACGGCACCGCCACCAGCGTCGACGAAGCCGTGGCCATTGCCCGTGAGATCGGGTTCCCGGTGCTCGTGCGTCCGTCGTACGTGCTCGGTGGCCGCGCCATGGAGATCGTGCACGACGAGCCCTCGCTGCGTGACTACTTCGAGCGCGCGGCGCGCGTCAGTGAAGAGCGTCCGGTGCTGGTCGATCGCTTCCTCGAGGATGCGTTCGAAGCCGACGTGGATGCCCTCTCCGATGGCGAGCAGGTGGTCATTGGCGCCGTCATGGAGCACATCGAGAGCGCGGGTATTCACTCGGGCGACAGCGCCTGTGTGTTGCCGCCGTATCTCATTCCGCCCGAGGCCGTGGCGCAGATGAAGGCGCATACCGTCGCGTTCGCGAGGAAGCTTGGCGTGGTGGGCCTCATCAACGTGCAGTACGCGTACAAGGACGGCCAGGTGTACGTCATCGAGGTCAATCCGCGCGCGTCGCGCACGGCGCCCTTCGTGTCCAAGGCCATCGGCGTGTCACTGCCCTCGGTGGCGGCGCGGCTCATGTTGGGGGAAACGCTGGCGCAGGTAGGCTTCACGGAAGAAATCGTGCCGCCGTATATCAGCGTGAAGGAGGCGGTGTTCCCCTTCAACAAGTTCCGCGAGTTCGACCCGGTGCTGAGCCCCGAGATGCGTTCAACGGGTGAAGTCATGGGCATCGACGATGACTTCGGCATGAGCTTCCTCAAGTCGCAGATCGCGGCCGACAACGCGCTGCCGCGCGAGGGCGCCGTGTTCTTCACGGTCAACGATGGCGACAAGCCCACGGCGGCCAGGCTGGCGGCGCGATTCCACGAGTTGGGCTTCGGCATCTTTGCTACCAGCGGTACCGCGGCCTACTTCACGCAGCAGGGCATCCCCGTCACCTCGGTGCTCAAGGTGCACGAAGGTCGGCCGCACGGCGTCGATCTCATCCTGAACGGCGAAGTGCAGCTGCTCGTCAACACGCCGCTGGGCAAGCACGCGCAGGTGGACGACGAGAAGCTGCGGCAGGCGGCCATCGCCAACCGCGTGCCGTACACCACCACCCTCACGGCGGCCAACGCGGCGGTTGAGGCCATCGCGGCGCGCCGCACGCGCGAGCCGGGCGTGCGTTCGCTGCAGGAGTGGCACGCCATCCTTGGTGCCTCGCGGAGCGCTGGCGCCCAGTGAGCACGGCCAACGCGTCACCGTCGGCCAACGCCAGCGTACCGCCGGGCATGATCGCCCGGCCCGGTGAGGGACACGTGGGCGCCGGCGTCACGCTTGGCGCGGGTGCGCTCGTGCACGAGTCGGCCTATGTGGACGATGGCGCCAGCATTGGCGCTGGCTCGCGTGTCTGGCATTTCTGTCACGTCAACGGAGGGGCCGTCATTGGCGCCCGCTGTTCGCTGGGGCAGAACGTCGTCGTCATGAACGGCGTGACGGTGGGTGACAACGCCCGCATCCAGAACAATGTGTCGTTGTACGAGGGCGTCGAGTTGGAAGATGATGTCTTCTGCGGACCGTCCATGGTGTTCACCAACGTCATCAATCCGCGCAGTAGCGTGTCGCGCAAGCACGAGTATCAGCGCACGCTGGTGCGGCGTGGGGCGAGCATTGGTGCCAACGCCACCATCGTGTGTGGCGTGACCATCGGTCGGCATGCCTTCATCGGCGCCGGCGCCGTCGTCACGCGCGATGTGCCCGACTTTGCGCTCATGGCCGGCGTGCCCGCGCGTCGCATCGGATGGATGTCGGAGGCCGGACATCGCCTCGACGTCGTAGGCCCGCACGCCGGTGACGCCACGGCCGAGGAGCTGCGCTGTCCCGGCACCGGCCGACGTTATCTGCGTCGCGGCGACATGGTTACACCTGTTGAGGAGCAGCAGTGAGCGAAGCACTCGTGCCCGCCGATCGCCGCATCCGCCTGGCTCTCGTCGGCTGCGGTCGCATCAGCAAGAACCATTTTGATGCCATCGCCAAGATTCCCGAGCTCGAGCTCGTGGCGGTGTGCGACATCGTGCCCGAGCGCGCGCAGCAGGCCGGCGTGGCGCATGGAGTCCCGTTCTTCACCAGCATCGAGCAGATGCTGGCCGAGGTGCCCAGCGACGCGGTGGTGATTGCCACGCCGAGTGGTCTGCATCCGCAGCATGGCATGCTGGCGGCCCGCGCGGGGCGTCATGTCATCAGCGAGAAGCCCATGGCCATCTCGCTGGCCGCGGCCGACGCCCTGGTGCAGGCCTGCGACGACAACCGCGTGCACCTGTTCGTGGTCAAGCAGAACCGGCTCAATCCGCCCATCGTGCTGCTCAAGCGCGCCATCGATCGCGGTCGCTTCGGTCGCATCTACATGGCCAACTGCACCGTGCGCTGGACGCGTCCGCAGGACTACTACGATCAGGCGCCGTGGCGCGGTACCTGGGAGTTCGACGGTGGAGCCTTCATGAATCAGGCCTCGCACTATGTCGACCTCGTGCAGTGGTTGGTGGGCCCCGTGGAAAGCGTGATGGCCAAGACGGCCACGCTCGCGCGGCGCATCGAAGCCGAGGACAGTGGGGCCGCCGTGCTCAAGTTCCGATCGGGCGCCATCGGCGTCATCGAAGTCACCATGCTCACGTTCCCCAAGAATCTCGAGGGCTCCATCACCATCCTCGGCGAGAAGGGCAGCGTGAAGATCGGCGGCACCGCCGTCAATCGCGTCGAGCATTGGCAGTTTGCCGACTACGATGACGATGACAAGCTGGTGGAGCAGGCCAACACCAACCCGCCCAGCGTCTATGGTTTTGGCCACGAAGGCTATTACCGCAACGTGGTGTCGGTGCTGCGTGGTCAGGCCACGCCGGACACCGACGGGCGCGCCGGGCGCAAGTCGCTCGAGCTCATTCTTGGCATCTACGAATCCGCGAAGACCGGCCGTGACGTGCCGCTGCCGTTGCGGGTCAACCTCTAGTTCACAGAGTTCACAGCAATGGCCGTCCCTCTTCTCGATCTCAAGGCCCAGCACGCGACCATCCGCGATGAGGTGGTCGCGGCGCTCATGCAGGTCGTCGACCAGCAGGCCTTCATTCTTGGCGATCCCGTGGCGCAGCTCGAGTGCCACGTGGCCGGCCTCTCTCAGGTCAAGTACGCCGCGGGCTGTGCCAATGGTACCGACGCCATTCTGCTCGCGCTGCGTGCGCTGGGCGTGGGAGCCGGCGATGAAGTCATCACCACGCCGTTCACGTTCTTTGCCACCGGCGGCGCCATTCACAACGTGGGTGCGCGTCCGGTGTTTGTCGACATCGATCCGAAGACCTACAACATCGATCCGGCGCAGGTCACGCCTGCCATCACGTCGCGCACCAAGGCCGTGATTGCCGTGGATCTCTTCGGGCAGATGGCGCCCATTGAGCAGGTCGCGGCAGCGGCGCAGGGTCTGCCGGTCATTGAAGACGCCGCGCAGTCGATTGGCGCGAGTCGCCTCATCGATGGCAGGAAGGTCATGGCCGGTGAAGCCGCAGCCATCGGCACCTACAGTTTCTTCCCGTCCAAGAATCTGGGCGGCTACGGCGACGGCGGCATGATGGTCACGCAGGATGAAGCGCTCTTCGAGGCGCTCATGAAGCTGCGGACGCACGGCAGCCGCCGCACGTACTATCACGAGATCGTGGGCTACAACAGTCGTCTCGATGCCCTGCAGGCCGCCGTGCTGTTGGCCAAGCTGCCGCATCTCGAAGGCTGGAGCGCCGCGCGTCGTCGCAACGCGGCCTACTACGACGCGGCCTTCGCCAATCTGGCCGAGGTGACCACGCCGTTTGTCGATCCGGCCAACACGTCCATCTACAACCAGTACACCATTCGCGTTACGCAGCGCGATGCACTGCAGGCGCATCTCAAGGCGCAGGGCATCGGCTCGAACGTGTACTACCCGTTGCCGCTTCACCTGCAGCCCTGCTTCGCGTATCTCGGATACCGCGAAGGCCAGTGCCCTGAGGCCGAGCGCGCGTCGAAGGAAGTGTTGTCCCTGCCGATTTATCCCGAGCTCACCACGGCACAGCTCGACGAAGTCATTGCCGCCGTGCGCGGCTTCTTCGGTCACTGAGCTCACATTGACAACCAGGTCGCACTCCATGAGCACCAAGGATCAACTGCTGGCCCGCATCGCCGATCGCTCGGCGGTGATCGGTGTGGTCGGCCTCGGCTATGTGGGGCTGCCACTCGCCCTCGAGTTCGTGCACGCCGGCTTCCGCGTCATAGGCTATGACGTGAGCGAACGCGTCGTGGACCTGCTCATGAGTGGACAGTCGCACATTCAGGATATTCCCGGCGCGCAGGTGCAGCAGGCGGTGGCCAACGGGACGTTCGTGGCCACCACGCTCGAGAATCGCCTCGGCGAGTGCGATGCCATCTCCATTGCCGTGCCCACGCCGCTCTCCAAGACGCGCGATCCGGACATGGCCTTCGTCCTGAGCGCCGCCGATGCCATTGCGCGGCAGGCGCACCCCGGCCTGTGTGTGGTGCTGGAAAGCACCACCTATCCCGGCACCACGCGGGAGCTACTGCAGCCCCGACTCGAAGCCAAGGGGCTCACGGTGGGGCAGGATGTGTTCGTGGCCTTCAGCCCCGAGCGGGTGGACCCGGGCAACCCGGTCTACCACACCAAGAACACGCCCAAGGTGGTGGGTGGCATTTCGCCGGCCTGTGTCGAGGTGGCCACGGCGCTCTACGCCAGCTGCATCGACACCGTGGTGCCGGTGAGTTCGCCCGAGAGCGCCGAGCTGGTGAAGCTGCTGGAGAACACCTTCCGCGCGGTGAACATCGGCCTGGTGAACGAAATCGCGATTGTGTGTGACAAACTGGGCGTGAACGTCTGGGAAGTCATCGACGCCGCGGCCACCAAGCCGTTCGGTTTCATGAAGTTCACGCCGGGGCCCGGCATCGGCGGGCACTGCATCCCGCTTGATCCGCACTACCTCGCCTGGAAGATGCGCACACTCAACTACAAGACGCGGTTCATCGACCTCGCCAGCGAGATCAACTCGCACATGCCCGAGTGGGTGGTGCAGAAGGTCGCCGACGCGCTCAACGAGGCGCGCAAGGCGGTGCGCGGCAGCCGGGTGCTGGTGCTCGGCGTGGCCTACAAGCGCGACATCGACGACGTGCGCGAGAGCCCGGCGCTCGATGTCATCCGCCTGCTCGAGGAGCGCGGGGCGCATGTGGAGTACCACGATCCCTTCGTGAGCGAGTTCCGCGAGGAGGGACACGTGCGCAAGGGCGTGGAACTGAGCGACGAGATGCTGCGCTGGGCCGACGCGGTCGTCATCGTCACCGACCACAAGCAGGTGGACTACCAGCGCGTGGTCGATCACGCCACGCTGCTGGTGGACACCCGCAATGTCACCGCGACGCTCGCGCCAGGCCGCGCCCGCATCGTGCCGCTGGCCTCCGGTTCCCGCAGCCTCGGAGCGTCAACTTGAACTCCGACGCCCCCCACTGGGTATCTTGTTCCACATGAGCGCTCGACATTCCCGCCCGGACCATCGTCCGGAGTTCCGCATGGAGTTCCGCCTGTTGATGCTGCTGAGCATGGCCGCCGCCCTGGCGGCCTGCTCACGTGGTTTCCGACCGGCGGACTTCGCGAACCCCGAGGCGCTGTTTCAGGCGACGCTCGTGGAGTTCCAGAAGAAGAAATGGGACAATGCCCAGCTGGGCTTCGAGCGCCTCACGGTTGACCTGAGTTCGCGTGACCCGCTGCTCGCTCCGGCCTACTTCTACCTCGCGCTCACGCATGAGCGCAAGAAGGAGTTCCTGCTGGCGGCGCAGGCCTACGAGCGCGTCACCGACGGTTTCCCGGACGACACGCTGGCCCCCATGGCCATGCTGGGCACCGGGGCGTCGTATCAGAGCCTCTGGCGCCGTCCGAATCTCGACCCGGAGTACGGCCAGAAGGCGGTGTCGATTTTGCGCGCGCTGCTCTCGTCCTATCCGGAAGCCAAGGAAACCGAGGACGCCAAGCGCCGCATCACGCAGCTCGAAGAGTGGTTCGCGCAGAAGGACTACGACACGGGCGTCCATTACATCAAGGTGCGTCGGGCCATCGACCCGGCCATCATCTACTTCAAGGACGTCGTCACCACCTATCCGGCCACCCGGGCGGCTCGCCTGTCGTGGCTGCGCCTGCATGAGCTCTACACTCGTATCCGCTGGAAGGAAGACGCAGCGGAAACGTGTACGGCCATGTGGAAGGCCTATCCGGGTGACGCTGACGTCGTGGCGGCCTGTGGTGCCGCGCCGGCCGATACGGCCAAAGTCGCCAGTGACAGCACGGGGGTCGGCAAGGTCTCGGCCGACACGGCGTCGCTTGAGCGGCCGGCCATCGTGCCTTCACCGGTGGCCTTCGCCCGGCCCGGCCCGCACTCCTTCCACTGATCCGGTCGGCACCCGTGCGGTCGCCTCTGCGAATCGGCCTCTTCGGCGGCTCGTTCGACCCACCGCACATCGGGCATCTGCTCATGGTGCAGGACGTGCGGGACCAGTTGGCGCTCGATCGCCTGCTCGTCATTCCCGCCGCCCAGCAGCCCCTCAAGGGGTCGGAGCAGACGCCTGCCGCGCATCGCCTGGCCATGGCCCAGGCCTGCTTCGCCGACATACCGGATTGCATCGTGGACCCCGCAGAAATCGAGCGGGGCGGGTTATCTTTCATGGTTGACACCGTGGCGGACCTGCGCCGGCGCTGGCCGGATGCAGACCTCCACCTGCTCGTGGGGCATGATGTCGTGCCCACCCTGCCGCGCTGGAAGGACATCGATCACCTGCTCACGCAAGTGCAGCTCGTGGTGATGGACCGAAACGGCGGCGGTGTGGGTGACCACGAGTTGGTGCACGGCGGCGTGCAGGCCAGGCGACTGGCCGTGCGACGGGTGGACGTGTCGTCAACCGAGATTCGAGCACGCGTGGCGACGGGCCGCAGCATTCGCGGCTTCGTCACCGATGCCGTGGCGACGTACATCGCATCCACCGGGTTGTATCGCGAGAATTCCCGGGTTCGCGCAGCAACGGACTCCTGACGCCTTCGGGCAGATGGGCCGCGCGCGCAGCCCCTGGCCGAAGAGGTTCGAGAGGTCCATATGCTGAAGGGTCTGATCAGTAAGGTGTTCGGGACGCGCCATGAGCGCGAACGGCGGCGCGTGCAGCCCATCCTCGAGGAGATCCACGAGATCGAATCGCGGCTGGCCTCGCTGTCCGACGAAGAGATTCAGGCGCAGACCGCGAAGTTCCGTGGCATCCTCGCGGAACGCACCGGCCCCATCGAGGCTCGCATCGCGGAGCTCAAGGCACAAAAGCACAACACCGCCGATGCCGCCGAGCGTGAGCGACTCGACAACGAGCTGCAGGGCGCTGATGGCCGTGGCGGGGCGGAAGGTGAACTTCGCAGCACCATCGCCGAGGTGCTCGACGAGCTGCTGCCCGAAGCCTTTGCCACCGTGCGTGAAGCCTGCCGCCGTCTCAAGGGCCACAAGGTGCAGGTGCTCGGGCACGAGCTCGTGTGGGACATGGTGCCCTACGACGTGCAGCTCATCGGCGGCATTCAGCTGCATCTCGGCCGTATCGCGGAAATGGCCACGGGTGAGGGCAAGACGCTGGTGGCCACGCTGCCACTCTACCTCAACGCCCTGCCGGCGCGTGGCGCGCATCTCGTCACCGTCAACAACTATCTCGCCCGCCGCGACTCGCAGTGGATGGGATATCTCTACGGCTGGCTTGGTCTGACCGTCGGCTGTCTCGATGACACCGAACCGGGGTCGTGGGAACGCAAGGCGGTGTACGCCTCCGACATCACCTACGGCAC
>NZ_DLHL01000048.1:102999-114924 GCF_002483225.1 Gemmatimonas sp. UBA7669
GACTACCTGCGCGACAACATGGTGGTCTCGCTCGAACAGCGCGTGCAGCGTCCGCACATCTTCGCGCTCATCGACGAGGTGGACTCCATCCTCATCGATGAAGCCCGTACGCCGCTCATCATCTCGGGTCCCGTGGGCAACGAGAGCGACGGGCAGTACGCGGAGTTCAACACGGCCGTCGAGCGCCTCGTGCGTCGGCAGAACGAACTGGTCAATCAGCTCGTGGCCGATGGCGAACGCGCCATGGAGTCGGGCGATCAGCAGACGGCGGCCACACAGTTCTACAAGGCGCAGTTGGGTGGCCCCAAGAACAAGCGCCTGCTCAAGGTGCTGCAGGAGTCGGGCGTCAAGCAGATGGTGCAGCGCGTCGAACTCGACGTGATTGCCGATCGCAAGCTGCCCATGGCCAAGCGCGCCTTCCGCGATCTCGAAGACGATCTGCTCTTCGTGCTCGACGAGAAGGGCCACACGGTGCACCTCACCGAGAAGGGGCTCGACTGGCTCTCGCCCGATCACCCCGACACCTTCGTGCTGCCCGATATCTCGCTGCTCATCGGCCAGATCGATCGGGATCATGAGCTGTCGCCGGCCGACCGCCTCGAGCGCCGCAATGCGGTGGAGCGCGAGTACGCCACCAAGAGCGAGCGCCTCAACATCATCCACCAGTTGCTGCGTGCGCATGCGCTGTACGAGCGCGACGTCAACTACGTGGTGCAGGAAGGGCAGGTGCTCATCGTCGACGAGTTCACCGGTCGCACCATGCCGGGCCGTCGCTGGAGCGAGGGGCTGCATCAGGCCGTCGAAGCCAAGGAACGCGTACAGGTGAAGGGCGAGACCCAGACACTCGCCACCATCACCATTCAGAACTACTTCCGCATGTACGAGAAGCTGGCCGGCATGACCGGTACAGCCGAAACGGAAGAGGGCGAATTCCACGCCATCTACGGGCTCGAGGTGTCGGTCATCCCGACCAACCGGCCCATCCAGCGTGACGACCGTCAGGATCTCGTCTACAAGACGCGGCGCGAGAAGTACAACGCCATCGTCGAGGAAACGCGTCGTCTGCACGAGCTGGGCTTCCCGGTGCTCGTGGGTACGGCCAGCGTGGAATCGTCGGAAACGCTCGCGCGCATGTTTGCGCGCGCGGGACTCAAGCACAACGTGCTGAACGCCAAGTATCACCAGCGGGAAGCCGAGATCGTGGCCGACGCGGGTCGGATGGGCGCCATCACCATCGCCACCAACATGGCGGGTCGTGGTACCGACATCAAACTCGGCGAGGGCGTCACCGAGTCCAAGCCGTCCATGATCAAGGACCTCGACGGCAAGGACGTCGAAGTCACCGAGATGGGCGGCCTGCACATCATCGGTTCCGAACGACACGAGTCGCGGCGCATCGATCGTCAGCTGCGTGGTCGCTCGGGCCGTCAGGGTGACCCGGGTGCGTCGCAGTTCTTCCTGTCGCTCGAAGACGATCTCATGCGTCTCTTCGGCTCCGAGCGCATCGCCAAGCTCATGGATCGTATGGGCGCGCAGGAAGGGGAGGTGCTCACGCATCCGCTCATCACGCGCTCCATCGAACAGGCCCAGAAGCGCGTCGAGCTCCAGAACTTCCAGTCACGCAAGCGGCTGCTGGAGTACGATGACGTCATGAATCAGCAGCGTGAGGTCATCTACTCGCTGCGTGCCTTTGCCCTGGAAGGTGGTGAAGAGCTCAAGGGCGAGGCCATCAAGATGCTCGAGCGTGCCGCGCAGCGGCGTGTGGAGCAGGCGCTGGCCACGTTCGACGAGCCGGCCGACTGGGATTTTGCGTTTGTCCAGCAGGATCTGCTGCTGCATTACATGCTGCAGGTGCCTGCGTTTGAAACCGAGCGCCCCGCCACCGTTGAGGAGGCGCAGGAGCAGGCCGTGGCCGCGGTGCGTGAGGCCTACGCGCACAAGATCGACACGCTCAACCAGGTGACGGACGAAAACGGCAATGGCTTTGCCGATCGCCTGCTCGCGCTGGTGATGCTCAACGTGATCGACGAGAAGTGGAAGGATCATCTCTACGATCTCGATCAGCTGCGCGCGTCCATTCACTATCGTTCGTGGGGCCAGAAGGACCCGCTCGTCGAGTACAAGCAGGATGCGTACACGATGTTCGTGGATCTCATGCACGATCTGGCCAACACGTTCACCGAGCGCTTCCTCAAGGCGCAACTGGTGTTCGAGCCGGCGCCCATGGAGGCTTTTGCGCCGCCCATCCCAGAGGCACAGCCGCTGCGCGACGAAGGGGCGCGGCCCACGCGTCGCTACAACGCCCTCGGCATCCTCGAAGACATTCCGCCCGAGGAACTGCTCGAGGCGGCTGCGGCCGGCAACGGAGACGCGGACGACGACGAGGAGGACGATGACGCGCCGGTGACGGCCGAGGCGGCCCGCGTCGTGGCCCGTGGTGCGCCGTCGGTGGTGGGCGCGGGGTCGGTGCGCTCGCTGGCGGAAGGTGGCGGTGCACTGCCCGATGGCTGGGAGCAGACGCCGCGCAACAACGCCTGCCCCTGCGGCTCGGGCAAGAAGTTCAAGAAGTGCCACGGCGCGCATCTCTGACGACACGCTGACGGTCCCCGGTAGTCTGGCTCCGTTCACAGCGGGGCCAGGCGCCGGCCCGGGCAGGCCGGGGTGGCAGGACAGCGGAGCGGATCCCCAATGGGGCCCGCTCGCGGCCGGCAGCCGGACCGCGCGGGAACCCGAACGGGGAACTCAGGGACGGGGAACCCGCGGTTGGGGAACCCGGAAACGGGGAGCGGAACCTCATCGCGAGGTGCGCGGTATCACATTTCGGTGAACGTCTCTCCCTCCTTCTGGAGCCTTCCATGACCAGGCGATTGGCCGCAACGGTCGCACTCCTCCTCATCAGCGCAGTACCGTGGGACAGTGGCAATGCACAACCCCGCGGCGGTGACGGCTATTTCTTCCGTCAGCCCCGCGCCACTTTTGCCTTGCGAGGCGGAGCGGTGCGCCCCGATGCCAACTCCGAGCTCTTCGACTTCGTGTCGCAGCAGCTCACGGTGGATCGGGGCGATTTTCTTTCGCTGGGAGGGGTCGCTGACATTTCCGTGGCGCTCAAGGACCGGCTCGAACTGCAGTTCACCGCTGGCGTGAGCAGCCGCCGCGTGGGCTCGGAGTACCGGGACTTCATCGACAACAATGACCAGCCCATTGAACAGTCCACCACCTTTCGCCGGGTGCCCCTCACCTTGGGGCTCAAGTACAACCTGCTCCCGGCTGGCCGCTCCGTCAGTCGCTACGCCTGGATTCCGTCCCGGGTTGTGCCCTACGTCGCAGCGGGCGGGGGCGCGATGAACTATCGTTTCTCGCAGCGCGGCGATTTTGTCGACTTCCAGACCATGGACGTCTTCGCTGATCGCTTCGAGACCAAGGGTTGGGCCGGCATGGCCTACGGGGCGTTTGGGACCAATTGGAGTCTCTCGCGCAACGTCGGCCTCAACACGGAACTGCGCTACGATCACGCCCGCGGGCCAACCGGCCAGGATTTCCAGGGCTTCGATCGGATTTCGCTCTCCGGGCTCGGTGTCACCGCAGGTTTCTTCTTCCGCCTCTGAGGACCAGATCATGACCATGTTGCTGCGTCGCGTGCAGACGGTCGCCTCGTCCGTCACGTTGGCTGCCGGAGTCCTGGCGGGCCTCGGCGGCTTCTCACCACTGGTTGAGCCGGCTGAAGCGCAGGAAACTGCGCGGCTCGATGAGCGCTTCCAGCCCTGGATCGGATGCTGGGAAACGGTTGGTGCGCCGGAACGCCGAGTTGGCAGCGCCGACCCGGCCGTACCCTCCCGGGCCTGCATCCTGCCGTCCACCCGTGTGGCTGGTAGCGTTGACCTCGTCATGCTCGACGGCTCGCGCGAACTCTCGCGTCAGGCCCTGCCGGTACCAGGCCGACCCACCGAAAAGGTGGTGGACGAGTGCCGCGGTACCGAACGGGCCGAATGGCTGGCCAACGACACGCGCCTCCTGCTGCGCGCGGAACTCAACTGTGATCGCGGCATTCGTCGCACCGAGACCGGTCTGATGTCCATCGCCTCCACTGGCGAGTGGCTGCAGCTCCAGACCATCGAGGTTGGCACGAGCACCGCGACCACCGTGGCGCGTTTCCGCTTTGCCGGCGACAGCGGCGCCCCGGGCGACCTGGGTGCAGTGCGTTCGTCGCGCACCGCGCGCCTCGCCGCCGGTGCGCCGCTCACGCTGGGTCAGGTGCTCGACGTGTCCGTACAGGCACCGCCGGCACTCACCGAGGCCTGGGTGGCCGAGATGGGGCTGCGCTTTGACCTCGACGCCAAGCGGCTGGTGGCTCTTGCTGATGGTGGCATGCCCGAACGTGTCATCGACCTGCTGGTGGCGCTCGACAATCCCAAGGCCTTCACGCTGCGCCCGAACGACGCACTGACGGCGGCGGGTCGGCAGGCCGGCACCGCCATTGCCGAAGTGCCGCAGGACAACCAGTCGCGCTGCGGAAACATGAACGAGTTCTGCTATGGCCCGGGTGGCATGGGGGCCTGGGGCTTTGGTTGGGGCTTCCGTTCGGCCTACTACGGCATGTGGGATCCGTTCGACCCCTGGGGCTGGCGCTACAGCCCCTACGGCCCTCTGGGCTACGGCGCGGGTCGTTTCGGTTGGGGCAACCCCTGGGGCTGGCCACTGTATGGGCAGGGCCCGATCATCATCGTCAATCAGCCACCGGTTGATCCGGGGCAGGGTGGCGGCGGTGTGGGCGTCACGCCGCGCGGCCGCGCTGTGAATGGCCTCGGTTACACGCGTGGTCCCATTCAGGGTGGCGCGCAGGGTGGCGGCGGCGGTGGTGTCGCGCCGCGCCCGTCCTACTATCCGTCGGGTGGTTCCGGCACGGGGTCGTCGGGTGGCTCGGTTGGCGGCGGCTCGGCAGGTGGCGGCGGCGGTGACGGTGGTGGCCGCACCGCCAAGCCGCGCGGCGGCTGAGGCTCCGCAGAGGCTTCACCGAGGCTCCACAACAATTGCGGTGTGCGAATACAAACGGCGGGAGTCTTCGGACTCCCGCCGTTTGTGTTCATCCAGACATGCAGCAACGGCGAACGGCTATGCCACCTCCGCAGACCGCTCGGCCGACACTTCACGCCCAATTTCCAGCAGTGCTTCAAACACGGCATCCATGTCGTCGTCGGTCGTGCGATGGTTGACGTGCGCCATGCGCAGCACGAACCGTCCGTTCGCCATGGTGCTGGACGGCACGGCGATTCCGCGCTCCTGCACCCGCATGAGCAACTCGCGATTGATCTCGTCTACGACCTCGTCCACGTAGCCGCCCACGAACTCGTCACCCCGTTCATGTGATGTGTCACCTGAGATCTGCGTTGGCAGGTAGCGGAAACACAACACGTTGAGTGGACTCGGTCCCACACGTTCAAACTCCGGGTGCGCATCCAACCGCGCGGCAAAGCGCTGCACCTGTTCGATGTTCTGCTCGATGAGCGCGCCAAACTTGTGCACGCCATCGGCCTTGAGTTGCATCCACACCTTGAGCGCCTTGAAGCCACGTGTGAGGTCGAGCCCCACATCGTTGAACGGCTGACCGCCCGCACTCACGCCGCGTGGCAGCGCACCCAGATATGCCGCACTGCTGCGGAAGGCCGCGTGGTGCACGGCCGGATCACGCACGAGGGCCACGGCACATTCGAAGGGCATGGAGCCCCACTTGTGCAGGTCGAATGCCAGCGAGTCGGCTCGCGACAGGCCGCGCACAAGGTGCCGGTAGCGCGGGCTCAGTGCCAGCAGGGCACCAAAGGCGCCGTCCACATGGAACCACAGCCCATTGGCCTCGGCCACGTCGGCCAGGGCGTCCAGATCATCCACGGCACCGGCGTTCACCGTGCCCGCCGTTCCCACCACGGCAAATGGCACCAGACCCGCGGCGCGATCGGCCTGCATTTGTGCGTTCAACGCCGTCACATCCATGCGATGATCGGGGCCTGTTGGCACACGAACAAAAGCCCGGTCACCCAGCCCCAGCCACTCGGCAGCCTTGCGCGCCCAGGAATGCGTTTCGGTGGAGCCATAAAACACCAGCGGGCCCGAAGCCGCCTCTCCATCAATCTGCTCCGGCCAGCGCTGCACGCCGTCGCGGCGCGGGTTCCGGCCCAGTCGCTCACCCATGGCCATGCGCGCGCAGGCCAGCCCATGCACATTGGCCATCGTGCCGCCGGTGACAAACAGGCCGCTCGCCCCGGGCAGTCCCATCCACTCCCCGAACCAGCGAATAACCTGCTGTTCCACCGCGGCAGGCGCCTGATTGAAGCCGGCCAGATGCGGGTTCATGCCCGAGGCAAGAAGATCCGCCAGCATGGCCAGTGGGGTGCCGTTGCCTTGCACCCACCCGAAGAACCGTGGATGCCAGTTGCCGTTGCCGTATGGCAGGACATGCTGACGAAACTGCTCGTACACGGCCTCGGCCCCTGAGCCGGCTTCCGGTCCGGCTTCTTCGAACAGGGTCGCCTTGTGGGGAGGCATGGGCCGCCAGGCCGGCGTGTGCGGCAGGGCACGCGTGGCGTCGAACAGGTCATCGAGCATGCGATGACCGAGGAGGCGGAGCGCCTCCCACTCGGCATCGCTACTGGGGTCGAATGTTGTGTGCTGAGTCACTGAGATGGGGCGAAGGAACTGGGGACGGTGAGTCACGTCGGAGCGTGGAGCGTGCATGGTGCGTCGACGTATCACGCGGGGGCCAGCCGAATCGTGCTGCGTTCGAAAGATAGGAGTGGCGGCGCGATGGTACCGTCCTCGGGCGCACCTGGTGGCATAGTGGGCGGCGGCGGCATCCGGCCGCCACACCAACCCGCCATCCCGCGTGGAGTTTCGCATGACGTCTTCTGCCGTCCCGGTCACTAGCCAGTTTCCCACGTCCCGTCTTAAGATCAAGGAGTTGCCGTCTACGGAGCGGCCGCGTGAACGACTGCGGGCGCTCGGGGCCCAGGCCCTGAGCACCACGGAACTGCTCGCGCTGCTGTTCGGCTCGGGGCCACGCGGCGCGTCCGCGTTGACCTGTGCGCAGCAGGTGTTTGATCAGTGTGGTGGGTCGCTTGGGCGTCTCGCAGCCATGCCCTTTGCCTCGCTCACGCGGGCGCATGGTGTGGGTGAGGCACGGGCGGCGGCGGTGCAGGCGGCGCTCGAGCTTGGTCGGCGCATGACCGGTGAGGCGCGGGAAGCCGGTGTGCCGCTGCGTGGACCGCGTGATGTGGCGGCGGCGTACGCGCCGCGGCTGCAGGACGCGCCGGTGGAGGAATTTCACGTGGCCATCCTCGACGCGCAGCATCGTTTGGAGCGGGACGTGCTGGTCACACGGGGCTTGCTCAATTCATCGCTGGTGCATCCGCGCGAGGTCTTTCGCGAGGCCATCGCCGAACGGGCAGCAGCGGTGATTCTGGTGCACAACCATCCGAGTGGTGATCCCACGCCCAGTGCCGAAGATCGCGCGGTGACGGAACAGTTGGTGGCGGCCGGGCGCCTGCTCGACATCCCGGTGCATGATCACGTCATTGTGGGACGTGGTCGCTATGTCAGCTTTGCGGAGGCAGGCCTGTTGTGACGACGATCGCGCTGCACGAGATGATTCCGGGGTTCGGGCCGGGTGCCGATGGCGCCTACGATCGGCTCGACCACGACTTGCTCGTGCGCGCCTATCGGTTCTCCGACGTGGCCCATGCAGGGCAGGTGCGGCATTCCGGCGAGCCCTATGTCTCGCACTGTGTGGAAGTGGCCCGCATTCTGGCCGACCTGCAGCTCGACACCACCACGGTGGCCTGTGGTCTGCTGCATGACATCGTCGAGGACACCGACGTGTCCATCAGCGATGTGGAGCGCGAGTTCGGGGCCGAGGTGGCGCAGATCGTCGATGGGCTCACCAAGATCGCGAACCTCCCCATGTCGTCGCGGGAAGAGCGGCAGGTCGAGAACTATCGCAAGCTGCTGCTGTCCATTGCCAAGGATGCGCGGGTCATCCTCATCAAGCTGGCCGACCGTTTGCACAACATGCGCACGCTCGACTGGCTGGCTCCCGAGAAGCGGCGGCGCATCGCGCAGGAAACGCGCGACCTGTACGCCCCGCTGGCCCACCGCTTCGGTATGGCCAAGGTGCGATGGGAGCTCGAGGACCTGTCGTTCAAGCATCTCGAGCCCGAGGCCTACAAGACGCTGGCCAGGCTGGTGGCGGCCAAGCGTGGGGAACGTGAGGCGCTCATCTCGCAGATGAAGGAGCCGCTCGAGAAGCGGCTGGCCGAGGCGGGCATTGCTGACGTGGAAGTCACGGGGCGCCCCAAGCACCTGTGGTCCATCTACAAGAAAATGCAGCAGCGCGATCGTCCCTACGAGGACATCTACGACCTGCTGGCCATTCGTGTCATCGTGCCCAACGTGCTCGAGTGCTATCACGCGCTGGGTGTCATTCACGATGGCTGGACGCCGGTGCAGGAGCGCATCAAGGACTACATCGCGCAGCCCAAGAGCAACGGCTACCAGTCGCTGCACACCACGGTGTTCGGGCCTGGGCGGCAGCTCTTCGAAATTCAGATCCGCACGCGTGACATGCACCGCACGGCCGACTACGGTATCGCGGCGCATTGGCTGTACAAGGAGAACACGCGCAACGCGGATGAGCTGGATCGGCAATTGGCCTGGTTCCGTCAGGTGCTCGAGCTGCAGCTCGATGCCGAGACGCCGGGCGAGTTCCTCGAGTTCCTCAAGCTCGATCTCTATCAGGACGAGATCTTCGTCTTCACGCCCACGGGCGATGTCATCCAGTTGCCCAAGGGTGCCACGCCGCTGGACTTTGCTTTTGCCGTGCACTCGCAGGTGGGTGCGCGCTGCGCGGGCGCCAAGGTCAACGGCCGCATCGCGCCGTTGTCGCGCGAGCTCAAAAATTCGGAAACGGTGGAGATTCTCACCAATCCGAACGCCAAGCCCAGTCGCGACTGGCTGGCGCATGTGCGCACCGGCAAGGCGCGCCATAAAATCCGCCAGCTCCTGCGTCTCGAGGAGCGCTCTTCGGCCATGCGCCTGGGCCGCGAGATTCTCGAGCGCGAACTGCGCCGGCGCCGTCTGCCCAAGGCCGACGACGACAAGCTCCAGCCGGTGGCGCGGCTGCTCAAGCTCAAGGACACACCACAGCTCATTGCCTCAGTGGGGGCGGGCGATGTGCATGTCATGCAGGTGCTCAAGGCCCTGCATCCGGAGCTCGAGAGCGCACCCGAGCCGCAGGAGAAGCCCAGCACGCTCGAGCGCATCGTCGATCGTGTGCGCGGCACCGGCAAGGGCATCCGCATTCAAGGGGCCGACGGCCTGCTGGTGCGCTATGCGCAGTGTTGTCAGCCGGTGCCGGGCGACAACGTGGTGGGCTATGTGACCCGGGGCCGCGGCGTGAGTATCCATCGCGGCGACTGTCCCAACCTGCTGCTCCTGGCGCATGAGCCGGAGCGGCGGCTCGAGATTGATTGGCAGGAAATGGCCGGCGAGCGTTTTGTGGTGCGGCTCGCCATGGAAGGCACCGATCGCCGCGGGCTCTACGCCGACGTGGCGGCGGCCGTGAGTGCCACCGGCACCGACATCAAGAGCTTCGAGCTCAAGACCACCGACGGCAAGGTGACGGGCTCGGCCATGGTGGAAGTGGAGAACCTCGCCCACCTCGAGCGCATCATGAAGGCCGCGCGGCGCGTGAAGGGCATTGCGGTGGTCAGTCGCCGGGAAAAGATCACGGCGGAGGATTGAGGGCCACGATCCGCGTCAAGGTTGAACGTGGTACACAGCAACGCTTGGACTCGGCGATAAATGTAAGGCGTACACGTGTTTGTCGTTCGGCGATACGCTGACAGCAAGGGCAGGCTTGGGCAAGTAGATGCGGCGGAAGCCCCTACCATCCCAGTCCATCGTGTGTATCTCGCGACCGAGCTGCGCAGTTCCTTTCGCTTCAGCACGCGAAAGGCCTGAGTACAGTGCGACGATTTTGTGCGGCGTAGTGCTCACGTCCACATAACCAAAGCGAAGGTCCCTACCGGAGGTCATCACTGGTCCTTTGGGACCGGAAGCAACGTCGTACGAAGGTTCAAAGCCTCTCGGACGAGCCGCTGTTGCGATCAGCGAGCCGTTGAAGGAGTACAGGTCTATGCGGTCTGCGTGTCGGCTCGCCAAAAGCACACGACGTTTTTGTAAGTTCACAGCGAGGGAGGAACGGTACGCCTCTTGCCGCACGGAGATCGGGTGTGCCTCATCACCGAGAGGTTGACCCATGGCATCCATCACCCGCCCGTTGCTGTCAACTCTCGCGAGGCGCGTGTTTGGCAGAAAGCCGGTTGTGAAGGTCCCGAATCCTCCTACCGGGATTGGATTGAAAACCGTTATCGTCGGTGGCAGCCGTCGCAAATGGGATACTGGCGCGGAGGCCCGTTTGAGTAAAGACAGGTCGAGCCTTACGATCTTGGCTTGCGCCACGTCATGAACCCAAAGTGCATTTGGAAGTTCTAGATCAGGCTCCAATGACACTGGGGAGATCAACGAGTGTCCACCTGGCCCTCTCACTCCAACTCGCCTCACAAGGCGACCGTCGCTCCTCGAAAAGACCACCAAAGGTTGGTAACTGGATTCGTCAAGAACCACCAGATAGTCACGAAGCACGACGATATCTATTGGTTTGGTCAGTTCTCCGGGGGCACCGACGTATGCAATGGCGTCCGATGGCTTTACTGTTTGCGCGGAGGAACGCTGCGGCACGGCCACCGCCGCGAGCCAACCGAAGCAGAGTAGACGAACACCCCGACTACGCACGAGCGAAAAGATGGCTGGTAAGCCTGAAAGGGCGTGTACGCTGTTGTTCACTTCTTCCTCGGCATGTCATAAACGAGGACGGCCGGCTCGGGATCGTGTCGGATGCCGTACAACCTAGATCCATCGGGTTCCACTGCGATTGCAAGGAGGCCATAACCAAGATGGTATACCGCGACTGGGCGGCCGGCCCAGTCGAATACGTGAAGATACTGACCGAACTGGCCGGAGTCCCTGAAGCGCTCGCGCACCTTGCCGGAAAACACCGCGAAAATCAGCTGATCGGTGGCTGCAAGTCCCACATAGCCGTACCGAATCTTGTCGCCCTGTGCCAAGGCTGGGCCCTTCGTCCCACTCGCGATGGAAAAATGGCCTACCTTAAACTCTGGTTCGAAGGAGAAGTGCCTTTGGGTTTCTCCTAGACGGACGCCGTTAGCGTCAAACAATTCGATTCGGTCGGCAAAGCGGGTACCGACTGCGATTCGCTGTCCTGATGAGCTAACGGCCATGTGAACTCGTTGCGCTTCTTGCCATACGGACGGCGGAACGCCCTCCGGTCTCTTTGGCAAGCTTCCGACACGAGAAGTCACCATACCATTCGAGTCGACGATCGACAGGCGTGAATTGTTCGTGAAGACGCCCGAACCGACGAATCGGTTCCCGGAAAGAGGCCGCAACTCGAGATATGTCTCGTTGAGTGGTTGCACCATAGCGTCGATACTCTTCGGCGAAAATGAACGCTGACCGAGTTTCGTACGAGTAAGGCGCCGAAGTTGCGCGTCTAGTACCCAGAACGTGCGCGTGGAACGAGGATCGACCTCGATAGACGAAGGCCCACGGAATTCGCCCGGGCCGCTTCCCTTCCTGCCAAACTCCAAGAGCACCCGTCCAGTTCTCTTGGAGAGGATAATGGCCTGCTTGTCTGCCCCTCTGTCGATGAGCGCCAGAACACTGTCACTTGACGCAAGCGACGCGGGGCGAGTAAGGACGCCACTCCCTTCCAAGACCCTGCCGCTGAGCGGAATAACTGGCGTCTTGTAGCGATCCAACATCCATGGCTCCTGCCCTCGGTGGACACCCAAATCCGGC